>NZ_JBEZDS010000013.1:138406-233015 GCF_040648435.1 Dactylosporangium sp. NPDC049140
GCCGACACCCACAGCGTCCCGACCGGCGCGAACACGAACACGAAAACGAAACGGACAGCCGACGCCAGCAGAGACGGCGAACGGAACGAAAACGGACAGCCGACGCCAGCAGCGACCGACCGGCGCGCGCGAACGGCCGCGAGCCGGGTGGCGGCAGGGCCGGGAACGAAAACAGCGGGCGTCCCCCTCCACAGGGGGACGCCCGCTTACTTCAAAAGGCAGCGCCGGTCAGGCCGGGCCGCCCGGGGCGCCGTGGCAGCGCTTGTACTTCTTGCCCGAGCCGCACGGGCACGGGGCGTTGCGCGACGGGCCGTTGCTCGCCGCGGCCTGGCCCGGGGACGGCTTGCGCGCGCCCGCGTTCGGGGCTGGAGGGCCCGAGCGGCGCGTGGTCGGCGACGGGCGCTGGCCCGCCGTTGCGCCGTTGGCGCCGAGGCCGAGGGCCGGGGCCTGCTCCTGCTCGATGACCACCCCGGCCTCGCCGGCGGCGCCGTCGATGGCGGGGGCGGAGTACTGCAGGGCCCGCGGAGCGCGGTTGCCACCGAGGCCCTTCGCGCGGATCTCGACGTGCGACTCCGGGAGGGGCACGGACAGGGCCTCGGCGTCGGGGGCGGCGGTCTCCTCGACCGCCTCCTCGACGTGGACCTCGAGGTTGAACAGGAAGCCGATCGCCTCTTCCTTGATGCCTTCCTGCATCTGCTGGAACATGTCGAAGCCCTCGCGCTGGTACTCGACCACGGGGTCGCGCTGCGCGTAGGCCCGCAGGGTGATGCCCTCCTGCAGGTAGTCCATCTCGTAGAGGTGCTCGCGCCACTTGCGGTCGATGACGTTGAGCAGCACCTGGCGCTCCAGCTCGCGGACGGCCTCGGCGCCGAGCTCCTCCTCGCGGCGGTCGTACGCGGCGTGGGCGTCCTCGATGAGCTGGACGCGCAGGAACTCGGGGTCGAGCTGGCCGCCCGCCTCCTCCTCGAGGTCCTCGATCGTGACGCCGACCGGGTACAGCTGCTTGAGGCTGGTCCACAGCTGCTCGAGGTCCCAGTCCTCGGCGGTCTCGCCGAGGGAGGTGGCGCCGACGACGTAGGCGCCGACGACGTCGTCGACCATGCGGCGGACCTGGTCGCTGAGGTCTTCGCCGTCGAGGACGCGCTTGCGCTCGGCGTAGATGACCTTGCGCTGCTTGTTGAGGACCTCGTCGTACTTGAGGACGTTCTTGCGGATCTCCGCGTTCTGCGCCTCGATCTGGGTCTGTGCGCTCTTGATCTGGCGCGTGACCATCTTCGACTCGATCGGGACGTCCTCGGGGATGTTGAACCGGTCCATGACCGCCTCGACCGCGCTGGCGCGGAAGCGGCGCATGAGCTCGTCCTGCAGCGAGAGGTAGAAGCGCGACTCGCCCGGGTCGCCCTGCCGGCCGGAGCGGCCGCGGAGCTGGTTGTCGATGCGGCGCGACTCGTGCCGCTCGGTGCCGAGCACGTAGAGGCCGCCGACGTCGGTGACCTCGTCCGACTCCTCCTCGACCAGCTTCTCGAACTCGGGCAGGATCTCGGTGAACGCCTTCTCGTACTCCTCCGGCGTCTCCTCCTCCGTGACCCCGCGCTGGCGCAGCTCGGCGTTGGCGAGGTACTCCGCGTTGCCGCCGAGCAGGATGTCGGTGCCACGGCCGGCCATGTTCGTCGCGACCGTCACCGCGCCCTTGCGGCCGGCCTGCGCGATGATCTCCGCCTCTTTGGCGTGGAACTTCGCGTTGAGCACGGCGTGCGGGACGCCCTTGCGGCGCAGCAGCTGGGAGAGCAGCTCGGACTTCTCGACGGAGACGGTGCCGACGAGGATCGGCTGGCCGAGGCTGTGGCGCTCGACGATGTCCTCGACGACGGCGTTGTACTTGGCCTTCTCCGTCTTGTAGATCACGTCGGGGTGGTCGAGGCGGATCATCGAGCGGTGCGTCGGGATGGAGACGACGCCCACGCTGTAGACCTTGTTGAACTCGGCGGCCTCGGTCTGCGCCGTACCGGTCATGCCGGAGAGCTTGCCGTAGAGCCGGAAGAAGTTCTGCAGCGTGATCGAGGCGAGGGTCTGGTTCTCCTGCTTGATCTCGACGCCCTCTTTGGCCTCGATGGCCTGGTGCATGCCCTCGTTGTAGCGCCGGCCGTGCAGGATGCGGCCGGTGAACTCGTCGACGATGAGGACCTCGCCCTCGTTGACGACGTAGTCCTTGTCGCGCTTGTAGAGCTCCTTGGCCTTGATCGCGTTGTTGAGGTATCCGACCAGGGGCGTGTTCACCGACTCGTACAGGTTGTCGATGCCCAGCTGGTCCTCGACCTTTGTGACGCCGCCCTCGGTGACGGAGATGGTCCGCTTCGACTCGTCGACGTCGTAGTCGGCCTCGCCCTCCTTGCCCCGCTTGAGGCGGTTCACCACGCGGGCGAACTCCTGATACCAGCGGGCGGACTGCTCGGCCGGGCCGGCGATGATCAGCGGGGTGCGGGCCTCGTCGATGAGGATCGAGTCGACCTCGTCGACGATGGCGAAGTTGTGGCCCCGCTGCACGAGCTCGTCGCGCGACCACGCCATGTTGTCGCGCAGGTAGTCGAAGCCGAACTCGTTGTTCGTGCCGTAGGTGATGTCGCACTCGTAGGCGGCCTTGTGCGCACTGGAGGGCTGGTTCGGCAGCACCGTGCCGACGCTGAGGCCGAGGAAGCGGTGGACGCGCCCCATCCACTCGGCGTCGCGCTGGGCGAGGTAGTCGTTGGTCGTGACGACGTGGACGCCCTTGCCGGACAGCGCGTTGAGGTATGCCGGGAGGACACAGGTCAGGGTCTTGCCCTCACCGGTCTTCATCTCGGCGATGTTGCCGTAGTGCAGGGCCGCGCCGCCCATGATCTGCACGTCGTAGTGGCGCTGGCCGAGCACCCGGGAGGCCGCCTCGCGCGCGACCGCGAACGCCTCCGGCAGGATGTCGTCCAGCGTCTGACCGTCGGCGAGCCGCTCCTTGAACTGTTCGGTCATGCCGGCGAGCTCTTCGTCGGTCAGGTCGGCATACTCGTCCTCCAGCGAGTTGACGGCGTCGGCGACGGCCTTCAACTTGCGTAGCATCCGGCCCTCGCCGGCGCGAAGGATCTTCTCGAAAATCGACACGGGTCAGCGCTCCCTCAAACGTCTGCGACCCATCGTAGGCGGCTTTCCCGGCGACCTGCCGCCCCCGCCCGGCTACTCTTCGGACACGGTGGCCTAAATACGGACGAATCACCCGAGGTACCGCGGAAATATCCGCCTCAGGGCCTCGACCGATACGGCAGGATCGGCGTCCATGGACCCGATCGAACTCGCCACCGGCGACGGGCTCGTCCTGCGCGCCTGGCAGCCCGAGGACGCCGAGGACGTGTTCCGCGCGTGCCAGGACCCGCTCATCCAGCGCTGGACCCTCGTACCCGTCCCCTACCGGCCCGAGCACGCCGCGGACTTCACCGGGGCGGTCACCCGGGCGGCGTGGGCGGCCCAGACCTCGGCGCCGCTGGGGGTCTTCGACGCCCGCACGGGTGACCTGCTCGGCTCGTCGGGCCTGGTCGCGCTGGACCGGGCGGGCGGCGCCGCGGAGGTCGGCACCTGGGTGGCGCCGTGGGCGCGGGGCCGGCGGGTCGCCGAGCGGGCCGGGCGGGCGGTGGCGCACTGGGCGTTCGAGGTGCTGCGGCTGCGCCGGCTGACCTGGCGCGCCGAGGTCGGCAACCACGCCTCCCGGCTGACCGCCGAGCGGATCGGGTTCACCTTCGACGGGGTCGTGCGCGCCGGGCTGCCCGTGCGCGGCGGCGGCTTCGCCGACGGCTGGCAGGGCGTCCTGCTGCCCGGCGAGGTCTGCGACACGCCCCCGGCCTGGGTGGCGCCCGGCGGCCCGGGCGCGCGGCGGGCCCATGCATTCAGCCACCCGCCCGAGCGCCTGCCGGCCGGGGCGTGCACGCTGCGGGCCCTGCGCGAGAGCGACCTCGACGACGTCGTGGCCACCTTCCGCGACCCGGGCACCGTGCAGTGGACCTCGATCCCGCTGAACTACCGCCCCGAGCAGGGCCGCGACTTCATCCGCCACGCGTACCCCGCGATGTGGCTGCGCGGCACCGGCGCCGGGTTCGCCTTCGCCGACCGCGACGACCGCTTCGCCGGCACCGTCGACCTGCGCATCAGCGTGCTCGACCCGGTAACCGCCGAGGTCGGGTACTCGGCGGCGCCCTGGGCGCGCGGGAAGGGGTACACCACGGAAGCGGTGCGGGCGGCCTGCGCCTACGGTTTCGAGCGCCTCGCCCTGGGTCGTATCGTGTGGCGCGCCCACGTGGGCAACAACGCGTCCCGCCGGGTGGCGGAGAAGGTGGGGTTCCTCGTGGAGGGCGTGCAGCGCGAAAGCTGCGTCCAGCGCGGCGAGCGCGTGGACGGCTGGATGGCGACCCTGCTGCCGGGGGACCTCGCGTGAACATCCTCCTGCGCTCGTGGCGCACCGGGGACGCCGCGGCCATCGCCGCCGCCTGCAACGACCCCACGACGCGGCGGTACCTCCCGCTGCTCCCGGCCCCCTACACCGAAGCGGACGCCCTGGACTTCATCGAGCGGGGCGTCAACGAGCGCGCGGTCGTCGACGGGAACTCCGGCGAGGTGCTCGGCTGCGCCGGCTTCGTGCCGCGCGGGCACGGCGTCGCCTCGGTCGGCTACTGGGTCGCCCCCGAGGCCCGTGGCCGCGGCGTCGCCTCGACCGCGCTCGAGCGGCTCGGCACGGAGCTGTTCGAAGAGCGTTTCCAGCGGTTGTACCTCGAGATCGAGGCGGAGAACATCGCCAGTCAGCGGGTCGCGGCGGCGGCCGGCTACGTGCGCGAGGGCGTGGCGCGCGGGGCGGGCAAGCGGCCGGACGGCTCGCGGTACGACATGGTGGTCTGGGCACGGCTCGCCGGCGACCCGCCCGGACCGAGCCCGCGGGCGCTGCCCGATCTGCCCGGGGGCCGGCTCACCGACGGCGTGGTGACCCTGCGGCCCATCGGCCCCGGCGACGCCACCCCGACGTACAACATGCGGATCCTGCCCGAAGTGAGCGGCCGATCCGTCGTGGCCACGCCCATGGACCCGGCCGTCGTCGCGCGCCAGTGCGCCGAGTCCGGCTCGCGGTGGCTGGCCGGGCAGCGCGCCGAGATGACGATCCGCCGGTCCGACGACGGGACGTACCTCGGCGAGATCGCGCTGTTCTATTTCGAGCCCGTGCTGCGCGAGGCGATGATCGGGTACAGCCTCGTGCCGGAGGCGCGCGGGCATGGGTACGCCACCCGGGCCGCCCGTCTGGTGACCGGCTGGGGCTTCGAGATCGGCATGGCGCGGATGGTCGCGGGCACCGCCCCGGACAACGTCGCCTCCCAGCGGGTCCTGGAGGCGGCCGGCTACCACCGCGAGGCGGTGCAGCTCCAGCGGCTGCCCGGGCCGGGCGGCGAGCGCATCGACAACGTCGCGTTCGCCAAGGTGCGCCCGGCGGCCACCTGATCGTCATGTGACGTTGCCATCGGACCTCTTTCGTAAGGTCCATGCGTCGACGTGCAGTGATTTCCGGGGTGGGCGCCGCCGCCGGTGCGGCCGTGCTGCCCGCCGCCCTCATCAGCCCCGCCTACGCCTCCGACACCTCGGCCGACATCCGGGCCGACCGGGACCACCACCGCCCGGCCCGCCCGCTCGTGATCGGCCACCGCGGGGCCAGCGGGCACCGCCCCGAGCACACGCTGGCGTCCTACCGCCTCGCCATCGACCTGGGCGCGGACTTCATCGAGCCCGACCTCGTGCCGACCAAGGACGGCCAGCTCGTGGCCCGCCACGAGAACGAGATCGGCGGCACCACCGACGTCTCGACCAGGCCGCAGTTCGCCTCGCGCAAGACCACCAAGACGGTCGACGGCGTCGCGGTGACGGGCTGGTTCACCGAGGACTTCACGCTCGCCGAGCTCAAGACCCTGCGCGCGGTCGAGCGGCTGGCCTCGGTGCGCACGCACAACACCATCTACAACGGCCTGTTCCAGGTGCCGACCTTCCAGGAGGTCATCGACCTCGCCCGCGAGGAGGGCCGCCGGGTCGGGCGCACGATCGGGGTGTACCCCGAGACGAAGCACCCCACGTACTTCAACTCGATCGGCCTGGCCCTGGAGCCGCTGGTCGCCCGGGTCCTCAAGCGCAACGGCCTGGCCGGGCGCAACGCGGCCGTGTTCCTGCAGTCCTTCGAGCCGACCAGCATCAAGAAGCTGCGCGGTCTCGTCGACACCCCGTCGGTCGTGCTGCTCGACGCGGCCGGGCAGCCGTTCGACTTCCGGACCAGCGGCGACCCGCGCACCTGGGCCGACCTCGCCAAGCCCGCCGGCCTGGACTACCTCAAGGCGTTCACCGACGGCGTCGGCGCGACCAAGAACCTGGTTGTCGCCCGGGACGCGGCCGGCAACCTGTTGCAGCCCACGCCGCTGATCGCCGACGCGCACGTGCGCGGGCTGAAGGTCCACGCGTGGACGTTCCGCAACGAGAACCAGTTCCTGCCGCTGAACCTGCGCACCGGCGAGGACCCCAACGCGTGGGGCAACATCCTCGAGGAGGTCAGGGTCTTCCTGGCCGCGGGCCTCGACGGCGTCTTCGCCGACTACCCGGACACGGCCGTACTGGCCCGCGACCTGTTCGTGCGGTAGGTCCGGCTTCGGTGGGTGCCCAGGCACCGGGCGCCCACCGAGGCACGGTCCGCTGTCCTACACCCCGAGGCTCATGACGCCGTAGTCGTACGCCCGGCGGCGGTAGACGACGCTGGGACGCCCGGATTCCTTGTCGTTGAACAGATAGAAGTCGTGGCCGAGCAGTTCCATGTGGAACAGCGCGTCGTCCACGGTCATCGGCTCACCGGGGTGTTCCTTCTCGCGCACGATGTGCCACGGCTGGTCGTCGGCGTCCTCGATGAGATCGAAGCCCTCGCCGCGTCCGGCCTGGGCCGTCTCGGTCATCGTCGCGATCGCGCCGGCGTTGTACCGCTCGGGCGGCGTGAATGCGAGCGACGCGGTCGCCTCGGCCACGGAGACCGGCGCGTGCCGGCCCCGATGAACTCTGCGGCGGTCGGCGGCGCGGCTCAGCCGGCTGTCCAGCTTGCCGATCGCGGTGTCCAGGGCGCTGTAGAAGTCGGCGGCGCAGGCCTCGGCCCGGATCACCGGACCACGTGAGTAGCACGTGATCTCGACGCGCTGGCAGTGATCGGATTGGCGCGGATTGCGCTCGTGAAACAACTCGACGTCGACGCGGATGAGCTTGTGGTCGTAGCGCTCGATCTTCTGCAGCTTGTCGGCGACGTGCTGCCGGTAGTGGTCGGGCACCTCGACGTTGCGGCCCTTGACGACGATGTCCACTCCTGACCTCCCCCACGGGTTCTTCCAAAGAAACGGGTTCGGGTTTCGGTTTCGAGACTCGGCCGGAACAGCGCCTCCCCAGAGGCTGAGCCCCACGCGGTACACGACCGAAACAGCGGGTGTCAGGTCCTCCCTTCGCGGCCTCCCCGCCGTGGCGCGCCGGGAGCGCCGCCGTGGCGAGCATTGGTCGTCTCTCGACGTTAAACCGCTGACAGCCGCTAGTCACCCCCGGTTCAGAAGAACTGCGCCTTCGCTTGCCGAAACCCACCCCCGGGACTACCCCACGCTGCGCGCCAAGTAACTTTCCGTACAAATCGGGCTTATTTCGTGTTCCATCGCTGACGTTGCGTAGCGCCCATCCGCGTTCGCTGGGTGGCGGCGATGACGGCGGCCCCGTCGGCCCGGAGTCCCGCCTCCGCGAGCCCCCGTGCCGCCGCGGCGAGGGTCGCCCCGGTGGTGAGGATGTCATCCACGAGTACGACCGCGGCCCCGTCGCGGTTCACCCGGGCCCGCAGCGCCGCCGCCCGCCCCGGCCGCAGGGCGAACGCGTGCCGGGCCGCCGCGGCCCGCTGGGCCGCCGTGAGCTCCGCCGAGTCGTCGCGCCGCGGCCGGGCCGCCAGCGGCCGCGCGATCACGGCCCCGGGCCGGCCCCGCGCCGCCACCCGGGCCAGCCGCAGCACGTGGTCGCCATGGCGGCGCCGCACGGCCGCGGCGGTCGCGGGGACGGGCACCAGCACCACCGGCGCCCCGGCGGCGGCCCGGTCCACCACGCGGCCGAGGAGCCCGCCGAGGCAGCCGGTCAGCTCGTGGCGGTTCTCCTCCTTGTACTGCACGATCGCCCGCCGCACCGAGCCCGCGTACGCCGCCAGCGCGTAGGTCGCGGGCAGATCCGCCGGCGCCGGGTCGGGTGTGGTGCGCCGCGGCCGGGCGCGCTCCATCGCCGTCCGGCACCGCTCGCACAGCGCCCGCGCGGACGGCTCGTCGCACCCGGCACAGGCGGCCGGCAGCACGAGGTCGACAAGCGAGTCGAGCAGGCCGCGCCAGGCGCTGTCCGGCATCGGGTCAGTCCGCGATGAACGGGGCGGTCCCGATGACGCCCGTGCTCGAGGGCGAGGCCTCGGTCGTGGCCGTCATCGCGTCGCTGCTGTTGGAGTAGAGCCGCGTGGCCACCTGGTTCGCCTCGTAGAGGACCGGGTAGTCCAGCGGGAAGCCGGGCCGGTTGACCCGGACCACCAGCTCGGTCACGTCCCACACCGCGTCCCCCTGGCGGGAGACGGGCGGCAGGGGCTCCTCCTGGGCGCTGTCGATGGTCACGGCCACGAGGTTGTACTTCGGCCCGTCGTTGGTGGAGCTGATGGGGTGCACGGACCTGGGCGTCGGCTTGCCGCCCACCACGAGGGAGGTCTCCGTGAGCCAGCCGACCGCCTGGTTGTCGCCCAGCGACGTGGTCACCTGCACGGGCGTGCCGATGCTGAACTTGTTGGCATCCCGGTCGAACGCCAGCGGCGCGACCATGAGCGCCCGGCCCGAGACGAACGCGATCCGCCGGCCCTCGGGCGCCACCGCGAACGCCGTGATCGCCACGCTCAAGGGCGCGCTGAGCTCGACCGCGTCGAAGTCCTTGCCGTCCTCGGTCCGGCTCACCCAGAGCCGGCTGCCGTCGGCGACCATCAGCCGCCGAACCGGGTAGGTGATGTACGCCGGCCGGCTCAGCCGGGCCCCGGAGACGTTGGTGTCGGCGTATTTCGGCCCCGCCCCGACCGACTGGTCCGGCGCGAAGACGAAGAGCCGCTGCTCGGTGCGGCCCTGCGTGGTCACCTTGCACACCAGCGCGGCCCGGGTGCCCTGCCGGTTGATGGCCGCGGACACCACCTGCTGGTTGCGCCCGCCCGGCGCGAACAGCGGGTTCTCGGGCGTGGTCGGGCCCACGACCTGGCTGCGCACGGCCTCGTTGACGACAAGGTAGCGCGGCGTCTGGTCCACCTGCGACGCCTCGACGGCGGCGTTGTCGTCGAGGTAGCCCTCCGAGTCCGCCCCGTTGTCCTGGTTCTCGATGGTCAGCTTCACCGGCTTGTGGTCCGGCAGCGACCAGCGGATCTGCCGCGCCAGCCGGTCGAGGTCGTCCTTGCTCTGCCCGGCCGCCTTGCCGCTGAGGTTGACCTTGACGTCGGCGTCCTCGAGGACCGGGTTGTCCTTCACCTCGATCGAGGTGGACAACCTCTGCACCACGGTCGCCACCAGCGGCGAGGGCCCGTTCGGCAGCCACCGCAGGGTCTCGGTCACCTGCTTGGCCCGCGAGAGCGTGCTGGGCATGTACCGCAGGTCCGGCACCAGCCGCGGGTTGTCCGGCCCGGCGCTCCAGAAGTAGATGGGCTGCTGCGTGTACCAGTTCCGCAGCCCCGACTCGGTGATGAACACGTAGTCGGACGGCACGTCCTCGAGGCGACGCTGGCCGCCGACGAGCACCGTGGTGAACACGGCGTCCGGCAGCGGCCCGCTCGTCCACCGGCTGACCATGCCGTTCGCGTTCAGGATGCCCAGCGGGTCGAGCGCCAGCCGGACGGAGTCCCGCCCGGCGCCGGCGCCTTCGAGCTGGATCTTCGGGTCGCGCACGACCACCACGCCCGCGTCCGCCTTGGCCGGCTTCCAGCTAGCGGCCCGCGACGGGGTTATGTAGTGCCGCATCCGGTCCAGCGCCACCTTGTTGGCGTCCGGCTCAGCCCCCTCGCCGCCCAGGTTGGCCCCGACCGACGCCTGCAGGAACGACTCGACGAGCTGCTCGGTGCTGAGCCCGTCGACCGGCTCCGGCGGCGACTTCTGCCCGCCCTGCGCCGCGGCCGGGCTCTGGGCCGGCCCCGCGAGCTTGGGGTCGGTCTGCGAGGGCAGGCCGCACGCGCCGAGGCCGGCGAGCACCGACGCCGTCGCGACCACCGCCAGCAGGCGCCGCAGCGCAACGCCGGTCATGGCGTCTCGCCGATCAGGGCGGCCTCGTCGGCGCGGGCGTCGTCCGGCACGAGCCGCAGCGGCGAGGACACCAGCCGGTCGCCGCTCTGCGCCGGCAGGGTCAGGCGGAACTGCGCCCCCTTGCCGGTCGCGCCCCAGGCCTCCAGCCAGCCGCCGTGCAGCCGTGCGTCTTCCAGGCTGATCGACAGGCCGAGGCCGGTGCCGCCCGTCTGCCGGGCGCGCGACGGGTCGGCACGCCAGAACCGGTTGAACACCAGCTTCTCCTCCCCCGGTTTGAGCCCGACGCCATGGTCGCGGACCGTCACCGCGACCGCCGAGCCGTCGGCGGCGAGGGTGACCACGACCGGCTTGCGCTCGCCGTGCTCGACGGCGTTGCCGACGAGGTTGCGCAGCACGCGCTCGACCCGGCGCGGGTCGACCTCGGCGATCACCTCGCCCTCGGGCACGACGACCTTCAGCTCCACCTGGCACCGCTCGGCGAGCGAGCCGAGCTGCTCGGCGACGCGCCGCACGACGGGGACCAGGTCGGTGGGCTCGGCGTCGAGCGCGGCGAACCCGGCGTCGAACCGGCTGATCTCCAGCAGGTCGGTGAGCAGGCCCTCGAACCGGTCGAGCTCGGCCTGGAGCAGCTCGGCGCTGCGCGCCGCGGCCGGCTCGAACTCGTCGCGGGAGGCGAAGAGCAGGTCGGCCGCCATCCGCACGGTCGTCAGCGGCGTGCGCAGCTCGTGTGACACGTCGGAGGTGAACCGCCGCTGCAGCCGCGACATCTCCTCCAGCCGCACGATCTGGCGCTGGAGGTTGGCCGCCATCTGGTTGAAGGCGGCGGCGAGCCGCGCCAGATCGTCCTCCCCGCGCACAACCATGCGCTGGTCGAGCAGGCCGGCCGAGAGCCGCTGGGCGGTGCGCGCGGCGACCCGCACGGGGGTGACGACCAGGCGGGTCATCATGGCCGCGATGAGCGCGAGCAGGGCGACGAGCGCGATGCCGGTGCCGGTCACCACGGCGGCGGTGAACCGGACAAGCTCGTCTTCGGTCTTCAGCGGGATTACGTAGTACAGCTCGATCGGCTCCGAGCCGACCGCTACCGGGGTGCCCATCACGAGGTATTTCTGCGGGCCGTCGCCGATGTCCAGCGTCGCGATCTGCTGGTAGGTGCCGCCCTTCGGCCCGACCACGAGCGCCCGCAAGCCGCGGACCTGCGGGTCGTCCATGACGGCGGGGTTGCGGGTCGGCGGCCACGACGCGTTGAGGTCGCCGCTGTTGTGGCGCAGCATGACGACCTCGGCCTGCTGGTTGTTGATCGAGCCGTAGAGCTGGGTGACCACGTTGCGCAGGCTCGGCGGCAGGCTGGGGTCGTCGGGCTGGGTGAAGCCGGCGAGCTCGCGCATCGCGTAGCCGGCGCCGTTGTCGATCATGTTCTTGGACTGTTCGAGCTTGCCGTTCAGCACGCTGTTGCTGATGAGCGAGGCGACCGTGTAGCTGAAGGCCAGCACGAGCGAGGCGGAGAGCAGCAGGGTGATGCCGACGACCCGGAACTGCAGCGAGCGGCGCCACTGCCGGCGGGCGACGGCCCAGAGCCGGCGCAGGCGGCGGCTCACGGCCTGCGGGACCAGCCGCCTGGGTCGCAGGCGGCGCGCCCGCACGATGATCGGGTCGATGCGCACCACGGACGGCCTAACCGGTCCCGGCCTTGTAGCCGACGCCGCGCACGGTCAGGATGATCTCCGGCTTCTCGGGATCGGGCTCGATCTTGGCCCGCAGCCGCTGCACGTGGACGTTGACCAGGCGCGTGTCGGCCGCGTGGCGGTAGCCCCAGACCTGCTCGAGCAGCACCTCGCGGGTGAACACCTGGCGCGGCTTGCGCGCGAGCGCGACCAGCAGGTCGAACTCGAGCGGGGTCAGCTTGACCTCCTCGCCGTCGCGCATCACGGTGTGCGCGGGCACGTCGATGGTGATCTGGTTGCCCGGAGGCCCTATGGTCAGCAGCTCCGGCGCCACGTCCTCGCCCCGGCGCAGCCGTGCGCGCATGCGGGCGACGAGCTCCTTGGGCTTGAACGGCTTCATGACGTAGTCGTCGGCCCCCGACTCCAGGCCCAGCACCACGTCGACCGTGTCGCTCTTGGCGGTGAGCATCACGATCGGCACGCCCGACTCGGCGCGGATGGACCGGCACACGTCGATCCCGCTCATGCCGGGCAGCATCAGGTCGAGCAGCACGATGTCGGGGCGGGTGTCCCGGAACGCGGCGAGAGCGCGCTCACCGTCGGCGACGAATGATGGTAGGAAGCCCTCGCTGCGCAGGACGATGCCGAGCATCTCGGCGAGGGCGGGGTCGTCGTCGACCACCAGGACGCGGGCTCTCATGCGACCCAATATTTCACCTCGGCGCCCGAGTTTGGGAACCCGACCGCCGATCATGGATTTTTCGCGTCCGATAGTGTCGATCAAGTAACCGTGAGTGATCAGGCCTCCCGAAGTCGCATGAGCCGACTACGGTGTCCGGCGTGGAGGAGACCCGGGCCGTGATACCGATGCGTCCACTCACCTTCGGTGAGCTGCTCGACGCCGCCGTGTCGCTGCTGCGCGCTCAGGCTCCGCTGCTCCTCGGCGCCGCGTTCGTGCTCGCCGCGGTCCAGCAGGTGTTGCTGTATCCGCTGCGCGAGTGGGCCCACATGCGGCCGCCCGCCTACTGGCTCGTCCTCGACGACTATCCGGCCCAGTCCTGGCTGGTGTTCTGCGTCTCCATGGCGCTGGAGGCCGGCGTGCTGAGCCTGCTCGGCGGGTTCGCGGGCGCCGCGGCCGGCCCGGGCCTGCTCGGCCGCAAGGTCCGCGGGCGCGACCTGCTGCGCCAGGTGCTGCGCCGCGCGCTGCCGCTGCTCGTGATCGCGGCGCTGACCGCCGCCCTGATCTTCGCCACCTCGCTCGTGCTGATGCTGCCCTGGCCCCTGCTCTTCGGGCTGCTCGGGCTGGCCCCGCCCGCCCTGGTGGTGGACCGCATCGGGCCGTTCCGGGCCATCGGCCGCTCGTTCAAGCTCGCCGGGCGCGGGCTGCGGGGCGTGTTCATCCGCGTCGGGGGGTACATCAGCTGGGCGGCCATCCGCCTGGCGCTCGGCCTCGGCGGCGCGGCGCTGCTGGAGATCTGGCTGCGGCCCTACGGGACGGGCTACGCGATCGCCATGATCGCCGTCTGGACGATCGTCGACACGGTGGCCTACGCGGCGCTCGCCTGCATCGACGCGGTGCTCTACATCGAGGTCCGGATGCGGGTCGAGGGCCTCGACGTGGCCATCGGCCGGCTGCGGCGCCTGAACCGCCCGATCGACCTGGCGGGCTCCGTCATCCTCGGGGCGGCGGTGCGATGACCAGGGGCTGGGCGACCTTCCTGCAGGCCGTCGACGACTGGATCGGCGTGCCCCTGGCGGCGGTGCTGCTGCTCGTGGCCGCGCTCGCCTCCGGCCTGCTGTACTACTTCTACCCCCGCTGGATCCCGAAGCGTTTCCCGCGCCTGCGCCTGGGCCGCCAGCGCAAGGGCAAGGAGCAACAGCAGCAGCTCGACGTCGACCTCGGCCCGGACGACGAGCCGGAGGCCGAGCCGTCCGCCGGCGAGGCGGTGCCGGAGCTGCCGGCCCACGTCTTCGCGTCGCTGGCCGACCGGCTCGCCGCCGAGGGCCGCTACGCCGAGGCGGTCCGCGAACGGCTCCGGGCGATGGTCCGCGGGCTCGTCGAGCGCCACGTCATCGAGCACCAGCCCGGAATGACCGTCACCGAGCTGGCCCGCGCGGCGGGGGCGGCCCGGCCGGCCGTCGCGGCGCCGATGAGCAGCGCCTCCGGGATCTTCTCCGACATCTGGTACGGCGAGCGCCCCGCCACCGCCGAGCACGACGGCCGCATGCGGGAGCTCGCCGCGGAGGTCGGCCGATGACGACAGCGACGACGACGCCCACGGCGACGGTGCCGCCCGCACCGTCCGCGAAGCCCCGGAAGGCGCGCAACCGGCGGTGGCTGCGGCTGGTGCTGCCGCCCGCGGCCGTGCTCCTGCTGATGCTCGTGGGCACGCTGGTGTACCAGTGGGGCGAGCCGAACGCCGACGACGAGGCCTTCCTGTCGCCCAGCAGCCGGGACGGCATCGGGGCCGCCGACCTCGCCGGCCGGGTGCGCCAGGCCGGCGTCGACATCGTCACCGAGCACAAGAGCTCCGACGCGCTCGTCGCGGCCTACGGCGGCAACGCCACGCTGCTGATCACCACGCCGCAGCTGATGCACAAGTACTACCTGCGCATGCTCAAGGTGCTGCCCGCCACCACCCGGGTGGTGATCGTCGAGCCCGGCTCCGCCACCATCGCCGAGGGGCTGCTGCCGATGCAGGGCACGGCCCGCAACTACATCGCGAAGACCGCCGCGCCCGGCTGCGACTACGCGCCCGCGGCCCAGGCCGGGACGGCGGCGGTGGTGCGCACCCGCTACGGCCCCCTCGACCCGGACCTCGGCCGCGAGGTCGCGCGCTGCTACGACGACTCGCTCGTGGTGTACCAGCGGGCGGGCGTCAACGTCACCGTCGTGGGCTCGACCGACCCGTTCCGCAACGACCGCATCGGCGAGCACGGCAACGCGAAGCTGGCCACCGGGCTGCTCACCGGCGCGCCGCGGCTCATCTGGCTCGACCTGCACCGGCGCGAGCCCCCGCCCGGGATCACCGACGACCCCGGCCTCGCGGGCGCCCCGGGCGCGCCGCCGTCGCTGCGCCCGGTCGACCCGTCCAACCCCGGCGACCCGCGCGACACCGACTTCCCCCAGGCGGGCCGGGGCGCCACCCCCAACGCGCCGCAGCCGGGCAACGGCAAGAACGATGAACCCCGGCCGCCGGACGACCCGCCCAACCCGCTCTGGAGCGCGTTCCCGCCGTGGACGTACGTCGCGACCGCCCTGGCCGTGCTGGGCGTCGTCGCGCTCGCGGTGGCGATGGCCCGCCGCCTCGGCGCGCCAGTGGTCGAGCCGCTGCCGGTGGTCGTGCGCTCCAGCGAGACCGCGATCGGCCGGGGCCGGCTCTACCAGCGCGCGAAGGCCCGCGGGGAGTCGCTGCAGGTGCTGCGCGACGCGGCCGTGGTCCGGCTGACCCGGCTGCTGCGCCTCGACCCCGACGTCGAACGGCCGGTGCTCATCGAGGCGGTCGCGGCCAGCAGCGGATGGCCGCCGCCCGCGGTCGAGCACACGCTGTTCGGGCGCCCGCCCGACACCGACGACGAGCTGGTCGCCGCGGCCGTGAGCCTCGAGCAGCTCGTCAACGCCGTCACGACCGAACAACCCGGAGCGCAGCCGGCCCCGGCCGCCCCATTCGAAGGAGAGCCACGGTGACCGACATCGCCACCCCGCTGATCGAAGGCTCGCCCGAGGCCGGCGCGCAGCAGGCCCGGGCCGCGCTCGGGCGCCTGCGCGCCGAGGTGGGCAAGGTCGTCGTCGGGCAGGACGCGGTCGTGACCGGCATGGTCATCGCGCTGCTGGCCCGCGGCCACGTGCTGCTGGAGGGGGTGCCCGGCGTCGCCAAGACGCTGCTCATCCGCACCATCGCGGCCGCCCTCGACCTCGACGCCAAGCGGGTGCAGTTCACCCCCGACCTGATGCCCGGCGACGTCACCGGGTCGCTGATCTTCGACGCCCGCAGCGCGGAGTTCCAGTTCCGCGAGGGGCCGGTCTTCACCAACCTGCTGCTCGCCGACGAGATCAACCGGACCCCGCCGAAGACCCAGGCCTCGCTGCTGGAGGTCATGGAGGAGCGGCAGGTGTCGGTCGAGGGCATCGCGCGGCCGCTGCCCGACCCGTTCCTGGTCGCCGCGACGCAGAACCCGATCGAGTACGAGGGGACGTATCCGCTGCCGGAGGCCCAGCTGGACCGGTTCCTGGTCAAGCTCACGGTCCCGCTGCCCACGCGCGACGAGGAGATGGGCGTGCTGCGCGCGCACCACCAGGGCTTCGACCCGCGCCGGCTGCGCGAGGCCGGGGTGCAGGCCGTGGCCACCGCGACCGACCTGGCCCTCGGGCGCGCCGCGGTGCAGCGGGTCTCGGTGGCCGACGGCGTGCTGGCGTACATCGTCGATCTGTGCCGGGCGACCCGGGTCTCGCCGTCGCTGGAGCTGGGCGCGTCCCCGCGCGGGGCGACGGCGCTGCTGGCCGCGTCCAAGGCGTGGGCCTGGCTGACCGGGCGCGACTACGTGACCCCGGACGACGTCAAGGCCCTGGCCCGCCCGACGCTGCGGCACCGGGTGCGCCTGCGGGCCGAGGCCGAGCTCGAGGGCGTCACCACCGACAACGTGCTCGAGTCGGTGCTGGCCACCGTCCCGACCCCGCGATGATCACCTGGCGGGCGGCGGCGCTGCTCGGCGGCGGGGCGGTCGTCATCGCGCTCGCCGGGGCCATCGTGGGCGGCTCGATCTCGGCGCCCTGGCTGTGGGTCGCGGCCGGGCTGCTGGTGCTCGCCGTCGCCGCCGCGTGCGTCGTGGACTGGCTCAACGCCGCCTCGCCGAAGCTGCTGCGGGCGAGCCGCACCGGCGACCAGTCGCTGTGGCTCGGCGAGACCGGCCGGGTGACCCTGCTGCTGCAGAACCGCTCCAACCGGGTGCTGACCGGGCGGGTGCGCGACGCGTGGGTGCCCTCCGCCGGCGCCACGCCCACGATGCACGACGTGCGGATCGAGCCGGGCCGCACGGTCGGCGTGACCACCACGCTCACCCCGACGCGGCGCGGCGACCGGCCGGCCGTGCGGGTGCTGGTGCGCTCGGTCGGGCCGTTCGGGCTGATGTACCGCCAGACGAGCCGGCGGGCCGCGGACCGGCTCACGCCGTCGTGGCGGCTGCGGGTGTACCCGCGCTTCCACAGCCGCCGCCTGCTGCCCGAGAAGCTCTCCCGCCTGCGCGTGCTGGACGGCTCCGTGGTGACCCGGGGCCGCGGCCAGGGCACCGAGTTCGACACGCTGCGCGAGTACGTGGTCGGCGACGACGTGCGCTCGATCGACTGGCGCGGCAGCGCCCGCCGCTCCGACATCGTGGTGCGCACCTGGCGGCCCGAGCGCGACCGGCGCCTGGTGTGCGTGCTCGACACCGGCCGCACCTCCGCCGCCCGCATCGGCGACGAGCCCCGCCTCGACGCGGCCATGGACGCCGCGCTGCTGCTCGCCTCGGTCGCCGCCCGCGCCGACGACCGCGTCGACCTGCTCGCCGTGGACACCGCCGTGCGCGCCTCGGTCACCAACGTCGACAAGCGCACGCTGCTGTTCCGGCTGGTCACCACCATGGCCCCGCTCGAGCCGGCCCTGGTCGAGACCGACTTCGGCCTGGTCGCGGGCGAGGTGCTGCGCCGTGAGCGCAAGCGGGCCCTGGTCGTGCTGTTCACCGCGCTGGAGCCCGGCGCGCTCGGCGAGGGCCTGCTGCCGGTGCTGCCCCAGCTGGCCGCCCGGCACAAGCTGATCGTCGCCGCGGTGCACGACCCGGAGCTGACCCGCATGGCCCACGTGACGCCCGACGCGACCCCGTCCGACGTGTACGCCGCGGCCGCCGCCCAGCGCGCGCTGGCCGAGCGCGACCGGGTGGCCGCGGCGCTGCGCCGGCACGGGGTCGAGGTCGTGGACGCCCCGGCCGACGAGTTCGCCTCCCGCCTGACCGACCACTACCTCGCGCTCAAGCACACCGGCCGGCTCTGATCCTGCAGCTTCGGCAGCAGCAGCGGCGTGCCGAGGACCAGCAGGCCGACGACCGCGATCGCCGTGCGGGGGCCGGTGACGTCGGCCAGCACACCGCCGAGCGCGGTCAGCAGCGCGATCGCGGCGCTGCTGCCGATCGACCAGGCCGACAGGGTGCGGGCGGCCCGCTCCTTCGGGATCTCCTCGAGCCGGTACGTGGCCAGGACCGGGTTGTACAGGCTCATGCTCACGATGATCGCGAGCTCGACCGCGATCACCGTGGCCAGCCCGGCCGGCCCGGGCCCGACGAACGCGAGCCCGACCAGCCAGACCGCGCGCAGGGTACCGACCACGCGCACGACCCGCCGGCGGCCGTACCGCGCCACGACCCGCGGCGCGAGGCGCGAGCCCACCAGGCCGCCGAGGCAGGGGGCGGCGAAGGCGAGGCCGTACTGCCACGGCGCGAACCCGAGCTGCCGGAGCAGGAGCACGGCCAGCAGCGGCTCGGTGGCCATGATCAGCCCGCCCACGAGCAGCTGGTTCGCGTAGAGCGCGCGCAGGCCGGGGTGGCTCAGCAGGTACCGCCAACCGTCGAGGAGCTCGCCGAGGCCCGTCCGGCGGGCGGCGCGCACCGGGGGCTCCTCGCGGTCGCGGATCGCCGCGATGCCGAGCGCGGACAGCAGGTAGCTCAGCGCGTCGGCCACGATGCTGGTGACCGGCCCGAACAGCCCGACCGCGGCGCCGCCGAGCGGGGGCCCGACCGCGATGGAGCTCCAGTTCGTGGACTCGAACCGCGCGTTGGCCACGAGGAGGTCCTCGGGCCGCACCACCGTCTTGAGGTAGGCGCCGCTCGCCGCGCCGAAGGCGATCTTGGCCGCCGCGACGAAAGCCGAGACCGTCAGGAGCTGCGCGAAGCTCAGCCGGCCGAGGGCGTACGCGATCGGCACGGTCATCATCGCCGCGAACCGGGCCACGTCCATGGCGATCATCACCGGCCGCTTGCGGCGGAACTCCACCCACGGCCCGAGCGGCAGCGCGATCAGCGCCCCGACCGCGGGGCCCATCGCCGACAGCGCGGCCACCTGCCCCGGGCCGGCGTGCAGCGCGAGGACCGCGATGAGTGGCAGGGCGCCGAAGCCCAGCCCGGAGCCGTACGCGCTTACCGCGTACGCCGCCCACAACCACCCGAACCGCGCACCCAGACTCCGCCTCGCCACGCCGGGGATCACAGCAGAATCGGCACTGGGCAGGCAAACAACGCGGCCGGCGGCGCGCCACAACAGCCAGTTGTACACATAGGGTCGGCGGCGTGCATCTCGACGCCGTGCGCACCTTCGTCGCCGCCGCCGACGCCGGGCGGTTCCAGGAGGCCGCGGCCGAGCTCGCGATCACGCAGCAGGCGGTCTCCAAGCGCATCGCCGCGCTCGAGCGCGACCTGAACGTGCGCCTGTTCACCCGCACGGCGCGCGGCGCCCGGCTCACCGCCGACGGCCAGGCGTTCCTGCCCCACGCCCGGGAGCTGCTGCGGGTGGCCGAGCGCGCCGACGCCTCCGTGCGCCCCGGGCGCCGGGCCCTGCGCGTCGACGTCGTCAACCGGCGGATCGCGGCGGCCGTCCTCCTGCAGGATTTTTATCGGGTGTACCCCCAGATCGACCTCGACGTCGTGACGCTGGCCGGGGACGTCGACACGGCCGCCGCCGCCGTCGGGGCCGGGACGGTCGACGCGACCTTCCACGCCGTGCCGGGGCCCGAGCACCGCCTGCCGGACGGGATCGGGGCCGCGCACGTGCTCGACGAGCCGCACGAGCTGCTCGTCGGGCCGCGCCACCCGCTCGCCGACGCCGCCGCCGTGACGCCCGCGGAGCTGGCCGGGCACCGCATCCGGATGCCGGGGCTGTCCGCCGGCACCGAGTGGGGCGCCTACTACGACGAGCTCGCCGCCGTCTTCGGGCTCACCATCGACGTGGTCGGGCCGATCTTCGGCAACGAGGCGCTGCTGGCCGAGATCGCCGCCTCCGCGGACGTGGCGACGCTGGTCGGGGCGGGCTCGTGGTACATGTGGCCGGACGCCTACGACCTGCGCCGCGTCCCGGTGCGCGACCCCGCGCCGGTGTACCCGATGTCGCTGCTGTGGCGGCTCGACAACCCGCACCCGGCGCTCGGCCGGCTGCGCTCCTACCTGCAGGGCCGCCGCACCCGGCCGGACGGCGAGGTCTGGACGCCCACGTGGGTCAGGCGGCCGGGAGCGACTCCTGGGCGATCTCTCCCTCGATAGCGGCGGTGGCGCCCTCCAGGTGGGCCCGGCGGCCGAGGACGAAGACGTACGCCAGGAACGCCGCCCAGACCACGAAGCCGATGAAGTCCCGCACGATGTACGGCAGCATGCCCGCGGGCGTCACGAACGCCTCCAGCAGGCCGCTGACCAGGAGGACGGCCACGAGCCCGAGGGCGACGAGCATGCCCTCCATCGCCGTCTCGGCCAGGGCGCGGCCGCGGGTGCGCAGCGCGCCCGGGGCGACCCAGGACCAGCCGATGCGCAGGCCCACGCCGGCGCCGATGAACACGGCGGTCAGCTCCAGCAGGCCGTGCGGGACGATCAGGCCGAAGAACGTGTCGGTGCGGCCGTACGCGATCATCACCCCGCCGATGAGCCCGACGTTGAGGGCGTTCTGGAACAGCAGGTACACCACCGGGAAGAACACGACACCGGCGGCGAGACACTCGCCGGTGAGCAGCGCGTTGTGGGTCCAGACGCGCAGGAACTGGTTCTGCGGCAGGTACTGGCTGTAGTACCCCTCGAACTGGTTGTTGACCAGGTCGCCGATCTCGCCGTCGGACATGAAGTACCCGGCCACGTCGGGGTTGGCCGCCACGTAGGCCATGAGGGAGAACGTGAACAGCGAGAAGACCGTCGCCACCCCGCACCACCAGGGCCAGGCGCGGTACACCGCCAGCGGGAAGGTGTGTGTGAAGAAGCGGACGACCGTGGCCGGCGAGAACGAGGGCGCGCCGGTGAGCGCGTTGCGACCGCCGAGCACCAGGCGGGACAGGCGCGCGACCAGGATCGGCTCGGGCGAGCGGCTGCGGATCAGCGACAGGTGGGTCGCGGCGCGCTGGTACAGCGCGACGAGCTCGTCCGCCTCGGCGGCGCCGAGCTTGCGCCGCTTCGACAGCTCCTCGAGCCGCCGCCATTCGGCGTTGTGCTCGCCCACGAAGGCGTCCAGGTCCACTCCGGCAGCGTAGACGGCGCCGTCACCTCCCGGGGGTCCCGGCCGGGCCCCGTGACGTGCGCCGTTGTAGCAGACTGTCAGCCATGACCGACACCTCGGCCGCGGCGGCCCCCGGCGAGCGCCTCGTCAGCGGCGAGGCCGTCGAGCTCGAGGTGCGGGTGGCCCGGGCCGGTTCGCGCGTGCTCGCCCTGATGCTCGACATCGCGCTGCAGTGCCTGCTGCTGATCGCGCTGCTCTTCGCCACCGCGCTCGTGGTGTGGCTGACAGTGCGCACGAACATCTTCGACGAGGGGCTGCTTGAGGCGATCGTCGTGGTGCTGATGGCCGTGACGCTTGTCGGTTACCCGGTGTTCTGGGAGACCTTCCTGCGCGGCCGCACGCCGGGCAAGGCGGCGATGGGCCTGCGCGTGGTGCGCGACGACGGCGGCCCGGTGCGCTTCCGCCACGCGCTGGCCCGGGCCCTGGTCGGCCTCGCCATCGAGTGGCCGGGCCTGCTCTTCCCGGTCGTGTCGTGGCTGGGCAGCCTGGGCGTGCTGATGCTCAACCCGAGCGGCAAGCGCATCGGCGACCTCGTGGCCGGCACGATCGTCATCCACGAGCGCACGCCGGCCGCCTGGGGCTGGGTGCCGGCCATGCCCCCGCCGCTGACCCGCTGGGCCGCCCTGCTCGACCTCACCGGCCTCGACGACAGCCTCGCGCTGGCGGTGCGCCACTTCCTGGCCCGCAACCGCGAGATCGCCGAGCCGGCGCGCACGGCCCTGGGCCAGGCCCTGGCCCGCGAGGTCGCGAGCCGCACGACGCCGCCGCCCCCGCCGGGGGTGCCCGGCTGGGCCTACCTGGCCGCCGTCCTGGCCGAACGCCACCGCCGCTCGAGCCACCGCCTGGCGCGCGCCCGCGCGGCCTCGGCCGCGGTGTGGCCGGGCCTCTACGCCGCCGTCACCCCGCGCATCCTGCCGCCGAAGCACCGGGCGAGCGTGTCCGGCCCCTGGGCCCCGCCCCTGCCCGCGCCGCCGGCGCAGCCGCCGATGCCGCGCCCGCCGGTCCCGCACGCCTGAGTCAGGTCGAGCGCAGGCCCCACTCCTGGATGTTGTACGTCGGGCCCCACACGGACGGGTTGTCGCGGATGTTGGCGTACTCGGAGTAGGTGAACGTGAGCGTCGGCCGCTGCATCAGCGGCAGCACGTACGCGTCCTTCGTGAGCAGGTCGTCGGCCTGGTTGAGCAGGTCCGCCGCGTGGCGCGGGTCGACGTCGATGGACGCCGAGTGCACCAGGCGGTCCAGCTCGGCGTTGGAGTACCCGCCGTAGTTGGCCGCCGCCCCGGTCGCCCAGCGCCGCGCGGCCGCGCCCTGGTACAGCGGCCCGTTCACGAAGTCGGCCAGTACTAGGTCGAAGTCGCCCGCGGTGAGGGTCTGGCCGAGGCCGTCGCTCGGGTCGGGGTGGGCGTCGATGCCGACGTTCTTGAGCGCGGCCGAGATCAGTTCCGCGGCCGCGGCGCGGGTCGCGTTGCCCTTGTCGTAGCGCAGGCGCAGGGTCGGCACGGCCTCGCCGGCCTTCGTCGACAGGCGGCCGTTGTCCAGCTTGTAGCCGGCGTCGGTGAGCAGCTTCTTGGCCTTCTCGCTGTCGCCGGTGCCCTGCCCGGTACCGGAGATCACGTCCTTGTAGGCGGTGTCCCCGGGCACGAAGTTGTGGCTGCCCAGCGGCTTGAGGTTCTTGTCGAACGCGCCGTACGTCTTCTCGACCACGGTCTTGACGCTGACCGCGGTGAACAGCGCCCGCCGCAGCACCGGGTCGGCGAGGTACTTGTTGCGCACGTTGAGGGTCAGGTGCTCCCAGGCGTAGCTCTCGCCCACCTCGTAGATCACCCCGGGCACGCCCGCCACGCCGGCGACGAGGGCCTGGCTCGGCTGCGGCGACATGCCGGTGAGCTCCTTGGCCTTGAGCGCGGGCAGGATCGCGTTGGGGTCGGTGACGAACTTGAACGTGATGGTGTCCAGCGAGGGCTTGATCTTTCCGTACCACTTGTCGTTCTTCTTGAGCACGACGCTCTGGCCCTGGTTGTAGGCGTCGATCTGGTACGGCCCGCCGGACCAGGTCGGCACCGTGCGGGCGAACCAGTCGGAGGCGGCCGCCACACCGTCGGGCTTGGCGAGGTCGAAGCCCTGCTTGGTGGCCAGGTGCGAGGGGTACAGCCCGTCGCTGGAGAAGTTGCCCTTCCAGTCGCCGTAGGTCTTGCCGTCGATGAAGGTCATCGTGACGGTCTTGCCGCCGTCGGAGCCGACGATGCTCTTGATCACGTCGTAGCCGGCGGTGGCGGCGGGCGTGCAGCCCGCACAGTGCAGCGGGTTGCCCGAGTTCTGCTTCCAGGCGAAGACGAAGTCGTCGGCGCTGATCGGGATCCCGTCGCTCCAGACGGCGTCGGGCCGGATCTTGTAGACGATCGTCTCGGGGTTCTGGTTGGTGATGTCGGCGGTGCTCACCAGGTCGGCGTTGAGCTGGAGGCGGCCCTGCGGGTCGACCTTGAACACCTGCGGCAGCAGGCCCGACATCGCCTGCCGGGTGGCCGGTGAGGCGCCGTCGCGGGTGTTGACGTTCCAGTTGGCGATCGGCTGCTCGAGGCCGTAGGTGTAGGCCCCGCCGATCTTGATGTCGCCGCCGTTGCAGGTGGTCGGGTTCTTCTCGCAGTCCGCGAACCCGATGGTGGCCGTCGGCGACGGCTTGCCGGACCCACCGCCGGTGCACGCGCCGAGCAGCAGCGCGACCGCCGCCAGCGCCGCGACCGGGCCCCGCATCTGCCTTCCAGTAACAAACACCACCCGGCCACCATAGGGTGCGGGCCTAGACGAACAGGGCACGACCCCAGTAGTCGTCGGCGGCGGGCACCCCGGGCGGGCAGGCGAACAGCCCGCTGGAGGTGTGCCGGATGTACTCGTTGAGCGCGTCCTGCCGCGACAGGCGGGTCTGGATCGGCACGAACTGCTTGCGGGGGTCGCGCTGGTAGGCGATGAAGAACAGGCCGGCGTCGAGCCGGCCGAGCCCGTCGGAGCCGTCCACGAAGTTGTACCCGCGGCGCAGCAGCCGGGCCCCGTCGTTGAACTGCTGGTGCGCCAGGCGCACGTGGGCGTCCTCGGCGATGGCGGGCTTGCCGCCGGCGGCGGCAGCGGCGAAGTCCGGCTCGTCGAACTCCTTCGCCACCCCGTGCGCGGCGCCCTCGCCCTTGTTCCGGCCGATGATCGCCTCCTGCTCGGCCAGGGAGGTCCGGTCCCAGGTCTCGATCAGCATCCGGATCTTGCGGGTGACCATGTACGACCCGCCGGTCATCCACGCCGGCCCGTCGCCCGTCGCCACCCACAGCTGCTCGTCGAGCAACTGCGTGTCCTCGGCCTTCAGGTTCGCCGTGCCGTCCTTGAACCCGAACAGGTTCCGCGCCGTCTCCTGTGTCCGCGAGGTCGAGGACGTACGGCCGAAGCCCAGCTGCGACCAGCGCACGCTCACCACGCCGAAGCCGATCCGGGCCAGGTTGCGCACCGCGTGCACCGCGACCTGGGGGTCATGGGCGCAGGCCTGCACGCAGATGTCCCCGCCGGAGATCTCCGGCTTCAGCGTGTCCTTGGCGAACTTCGGCAGGTCGGCCAGCGCCGCCGGGCGCTGGCCGGCGATCCCGAACCGGTCCTTGCCATCGGCGGTACGGAACAGTGTCGGCCCGAAGCCGATGGTCAGCGTCAGCCCCGACGGCGGCAGGCCGAGCGCCTCCCCGGTGTCGTCCGGGGCCGCCTCCGGCTGGCCGTTCACCGCGCCGATGGCGCCCGCGTCCTTGCCCGCGGTCATCCGCGCCGCGGCCGCCGTCCACTTCTGCAGCAGCTCGACCACCTCGGCCTTCTTGTCGGTGATGACGTCGAAGGCGACGAAGTGCAGCCGGTCCTGGGCGGGCGTGACGATCCCGGCCTGGCGGGCGCCGTAGAAGGGCACCGCCGCGCCCGGGTCGTTGGCCCGGGCGGGCGGCGGCTCGTCGAAGATCTGCAGGCCGACGGCCCCGCCCGCGGCGGCCCCGATGGCCCCGGCCCCGGTCAGTCCAAGCATCTTGCGACGATCCATGGCGAAGTCAGCCTTACTTGCTCGCGACCAGGGGGGCGACCTTGCTGATCGGCTCGGCCAGGGCGTTGATGGCGTCGCCGAGGGCCTTCAGCTGGGCCTCGGACAGTTCGTTGTGCAGCTTCCAGCCGTCGCCGCTGCGGTACTTGTCCAGCTCCGCCTGCGCCGCCGTGAACTTCTCGTCCAGGCTCTTGGCCAGCGCGGCGTCCTTCTCCTCGATGACCGGGCGCAGCGCCGCGATCGCGTTGCGGGAGCCCTCGAGGTTGGCCTGGAAGTCCCACAGGTCGGTGTGCGAGAAGGTGTCCTCCTCGCCCGTGATCTTGCCGGTGGCGACCTCGTCGAGCAGTTCCTTGGCGCCGTTGGCGAGCTCGATCGGCGAGAGCGTCACGGTCTGGGCCTTGTCGACGATCGTCTTGACGTCGGCGAGCAGCTTGTCGGCGGTCGGGCCGGACTTGCTGATGTCCTTGGTGACCCAGAGGTCCTTCTCGATCTTGTGGAAGCCGGTCCACTCCTGGCCGGGCTCGAGGTCCGCCTCGCGGGCGTCGATGGCCGGGTCGAGGTCGCCGAAGCTCTCGGCCACCGGCTCGATGCGCTCCCAGTAGGTGCGGGCGATCGGGAAGAGCGACTTGGCCTTCTCGATGTCGCCGGCCTTGACCGCGTTGACGAACTCGGTCGTCTTGTCGATCAGCGCGCCGGTGTTGTTCTTCACGTACGTCTGGTAGTCCTTTGTCGCCTGCGCGAGCTTGGCGTCGTCGGTCAGCGGCTTGCTTTCGCCGGTGGCCTTGAACTGGGCGCGGATGCCGTTGCCGATCATGCCCGGCTTGCAGGCGGTCTCGTAGCTGCCGGCCGGGAGCTCGACGATCAGGTCGCGGGTGAGGCCCGGCGCGACATTCTCGACCTCGCCGACGATGCGGTCGCCGGCGGCGTACACGTAGAACTCCGTGACCTTGCCGCCCTTGTTGCTGACCGTGAAGGTGACCGGGCCCGACGCCGTCTCGGTCTTCTCGATCTTGCACTCGGTGTCGGTGGCGGTAACGGCGATCTTGCCGTTGCCGCTCGCGCCGGAACCGGCCTCCCCGTCGGCCTTGCTGTCACACGCGGCGAGCGCGGCGACGGCCAGCGCCGGTACGGCGCCGAGTGTGAGCAGGCGTGATGTACGCATGGTTCTCCTACGGAAACGTCGAAAAGGGGAGGTTCGGCTTCAGGCTTTGGAGGTCACCGGCTCCGGTGCCGGCTTGCGCAGGAGCGGCATGAGGAACAGGACCAGGACCGGCACCCCGTAGGCGATCCAGGCGACGGTCTCGAGCACGGACGGCTGCGGCGTGAAGTTGAACATGCCGCGCAGCAGCTCCGCGTACCACGCGGTGGGCGGCAGCGCGCCGGAGAGGTCGAACGCGTGGTTGTTCAGGCCCGGCAGGATGTTGGCCTCCTGCAGGTCGTGCACCCCGTACTTGAAGATGCCGGCGGCCACGAGCACGAGCAGGGCGCCCGTCCAGGTGAAGAACTTCGTCAGGTTGATCCGCACGGCGCTGGCGTAGAGCAGCCAGCCGAGCACCACGGAGGTGGCCAGGCCGAGCGTGATGCCGACGATCGGCTGCCAGTCGTCGGCGCCCTGGGCCGCGGCGAAGAACAGGATCGACGTCTCCAGGCCCTCGCGGGCCACGGCCAGGAAGGCCATCGCGGCCACCGCGAAGGAGCCGACCTCGATCGCGTCTTCGAGCCTGCCGCGCAGCTCCTTGGCCATCTGGCGGGCCATCCGGCGCATCCAGAAGATCATGAACGTCACGAACACCACCGCGACCAGCGAGGCGATGGCGTCGACGAGCTCCTGGTGGGGGCCGGAGAGGTACGCGGTGCCGGCCTGCAGCAGCGCGGCGATGCCGATCGACAGCAGGGCCGCGGCCGCGACGCCGGACCAGACCCACTTCAGCAGGTGCTTGCGGTCGCTCTTGACCAGGAACGCAACAAGAATCGAGACCACGAGCGTGATCTCGAGTCCTTCGCGCAGGCCGATCAGGTAGATGGCGGTCATTCGCGCTCCGCAGGTAAGCCTTGACTAACTTAGGTCAGCATTACCTTAGACCTCGGCGGCATTCGCTACAAGCTAGTGGTACCTGAACAGCAAGGGGCCCCGCCGGAAACTCCGGCGGGGCCCCTCGACGCGCTGGGATCAGTAGCGGTAGTGATCCGCCTTGTACGGGCCCTCGACCGGGATGCCGAGGTACTCGGCCTGCTTCTTGCTCAGCTCGGTGAGCCGGACGCCCAGGGCGTCGAGGTGCAGCCGGGCGACCTTCTCGTCGAGGTACTTGGACAGCGTGTAGACGCCGACCGGGTACTCCTCGATCTTCGTGAACAGCTCGATCTGCGCGATCGTCTGGTTCGCGAAGCTGTTGGACATGACGAACGACGGGTGGCCCGTGGCGTTGCCCAGGTTGAGCAGCCGGCCCTCGCTCAGCACGATGATCGAGTGGCCGTCGTCGAACTTCCACTCGTCGACCTGCGGCTTGATGTTGATCCGCGTGACGTCGGAGCGGCGGGCGAGGCCGGCCATGTCGATCTCGTTGTCGAAGTGGCCGATGTTGCCGACGATCGCCTGGTGCTTCATCCGGCCCATGTGCTCGGCGGTGATGACGTCGAGGCAGCCGGTGGCCGTGATGAAGATGTCGGCCGTCTCGACGACGTCCTCCATCGTGGCGACCTGGTAGCCGTCCATCGCGGCCTGCAGCGCGCAGATCGGGTCGACCTCGGTCACGATGACCCGGGCGCCCTGGCCGCGCAGCGACTCGGCGCAGCCCTTACCCACGTCGCCGTAGCCGAAGACCACGGCGACCTTGCCGCCGATGAGAACGTCGGTGGCGCGGTTGATGCCGTCGATGAGCGAGTGGCGGCAGCCGTACTTGTTGTCGAACTTCGACTTGGTGACCGAGTCGTTGACGTTGATCGCCGGGAAGAGCAGCTTGCCGGCCTGCTGCATCTCGTAGAGGCGGTGGACGCCGGTGGTGGTCTCCTCGGTCACGCCCTTGATGCCGGCCGCGACGCGGGTCCAGCGGCGGTTGTCCTCGCCGAGGGAGCGCTGCAGCAGCTTGAGGATGACCTCGTACTCCTCCGAGTCGGCGGTGTCCGGCGACGGTACGGCGCCCTGGCCCTCGAACTCGGCACCCTTGTGCACCAGCAGCGTGGCGTCACCGCCGTCGTCGAGGATCATGTTCGGGCCCTGGCCGTCGGGCCAGAGCAGCACCTGCTCGGTGCACCACCAGTACTCGTCGAGGGTCTCGCCCTTCCACGCGTACACCGGCACGCCGGCCGGCTTCTCGGCGGTGCCGTCGGGGCCGACGGCGATCGCGGCGGCCGCGTGGTCCTGGGTCGAGAAGATGTTGCAGCTGGCCCAGCGCACCTGCGCGCCGAGTGCCACGAGCGTCTCGATCAGCACCGCGGTCTGGATCGTCATGTGCAGCGAGCCGGTGATCCGCGCGCCCTTGAGGGGCTGCGTCGCGGCGAACTCGCGCCGGATCGCCATGAGGCCCGGCATCTCGTGCTCGGCGAGCTGGATCTCCTTGCGCCCGAACGCGGCGAGGGACAGATCGGCCACCTTGAAGTCACCGTCGGCGACGGTCCTCGGCGGCAGCGTGCTGGTCAATGCGATCTCCTGGTCTGCAGAGGCGTACGGCGACCCTTCACGGTACGCGGCGGCGGATGAGCCCTCCAAGCACCCCTGCAGGAAGCACCCGGACAGCGAGCGGGGCGGTGAGATTGCTCCCACCGCCCCGCCCTTCCCCCGGTTTGGTTCCCCCACACGTGGCTTGGACCTGGTCTCAAACCCTGCGTAGTTAGAAGACGACCATGTGCAACCGGGTTGTCTAGCAAAAGCCCCGAAATCGGGCACTTTGGATTGGTACGAGACGGGCTCAGCTGCTCGTGTGGGTTACGGCGTGGCCGCCTGGAACGCCTCCCCGGCCCCGCTGAGCGCGAGCCCGGGGCGGGTGGCCGGCGCAAACGCGGCCTGGCCGGGGCCGAGCGTCACCGGCAGCGCCCCGTCGTCGACGCGGATCGAGCCGCGGGTGCACAGCACGATCCGCGGGCCCCCGGCCGGCAGCCGCACCGCCGGGTGGGCGGCGTCCAGAACGGCCCGGTGCAGCGCGAAGTCGGGCACCGGCACGGGGTAGGCCGACAGGCCGCCGCCCAGATCCTCGGCGTGCGTCACCGGCTCGTCGAGCACCTCGAAGCGCAGCACCCGCAGCAGCTCCTCGACGTCGACGTGCTTCGGGGTCAGGCCGCCGCGCAGGACGTTGTCCGAGGCGGCCATGATCTCGACGCCGACGCCGCGCAGGTACGCGTGCAGGTTCCCGGCCGGCATCCAGACCGCGTCGCCCGGGCGCAGCCGGATCCGGTTGAGCAGCGTGGCCACGATGACCCCGCTGTCGCCCGGGTACCGCTCGGCCAGGGCGCTGACCAGGTCGTAGGCCGGCCGCTCGGCCGCCCGCGGCCCGCACGCGGCCACGACCTCGCCGACGAGCTCCGCGTCGGGACGGCCCAGCAGGCCCCGGACCGCATCGTGCAGGGCCGCGGCCGGGTCGGCCTGGCCCAGCGCGTCGACGGTCGGCTTGAGCCGGGCCACGCCCAGCGCCCCCAGGTCGGCCGCGGCCGCCGCCGGATCGCGGAAGCCGCACAGCGCGTCGAAGTCGGTAAGCGCGACGAGCATCTCCGGCTTGTGCCAGGCGTCGACGTAGGACGGGTGCCCGGCCGCGTGCGCCGCCCGGGCCTGCTCCAGCGCCGGGTGTGCCTGCAGCGACAGCGGCTGGGCGGCCGCCAGCACCTTGAGCAGGAACGGCAGCCGCGTGCCGAAGCGCTCGACGTTTGCCGCGCCCAGCAGCGTCACCGGGTCGGCGGCGATCGCGTCGACCAGGGAGGTGCCGCTGACGGCGAGCCGGGACGGGCCCGCCGGGTGGGCGCCCATCCACAGCTCGGCCTCGGGGTCCGGGGTCGGCGTCGGCCGGCCCTGCAGCGTGGCGATCGCGGTGTGCGACCCCCACGCGTACTTGCGGATCGGGCTGTCGAGCAGTTCCACGGTCAGTGCGCCTCCGCGTTGGTGGGGACGGTGTTCTTGTCGGCCTCGCCGGCCTGGTCGGCGCGGTAGATGTCCGGCTCGAGGTAGATCACGCGGGCGATCGGCACCGCGGCCCGGATGCGCGCCTCGGCGGCGTCGATGCCGCGCGCGATCTCCCCGGCCGTCTCGTTGTGCCGCACCGCGATCTTCGCCGCGACCAGCAGCTCGTCGGGGCCCAGGTGCACGGTGCGCATGTGGATCACGCGCTCGACCTCCGGGCCGTCCACGATCGCCCGCTCGATCTCGTCGACCTGCTCCGGCGTGGCCGCCTCGCCGACGAGCAGGCTCTTCATCTCGACCGCGAGCACGGCCGCGACCGCGATGAGCAGCCCGCCGATGGCCGCGGTGCCGACGCCGTCCCAGATGCCGTTGCCGGTGATCAGGGTGAGCCCGACGCCGAAGAGCGCGAGCACGAGGCCGAGCAGCGCGGCGAAGTCCTCCAGCAGGATGACCGGCAGCTCCGGCTCCTTGGCCCGGCGGATGAACTGCACCCAGGTCGCCCTGCCCTTGATCTTCCTCGTCTCGCCGATCGCGGTGCGGAAGGACAGGCCCTCCATGACGATCGCGGCGAGGAGGACCACCACGGGCACCCACTGCCACGACTCGATCGGCTCCGGGTGGGAGATCTTGTGCCAGGCCTCGTAGATGGCGAAGACGCCGCCGACGAAGAACAGCACGACGGCGACGATGAAGGCGTAGATGTACCGCTCCCGGCCGTAGCCGAACGGGTGACGGGCGGTGGCCTGCCGCGCCGCCTGCTTGCCGCCGAGCAGCAGCAGGCCCTGGTTGCCGGAGTCGGCGACCGAGTGGATCGCCTCGGCCAGCATGGACGAGGAGCCGGTCAGGAAGAACGCGATGAACTTGGTGACGGCGATGCCGAGGTTGGCGGCCAGGGCCGCCAAGATCGCTTTGGTGCCACCCTCGGTGCTCACATCGCCTCCGCTTCGCAACGCTGCGGACCGCTCACGGGCTCACCAGATCCTTCATCTCGGAAACGGCCGGCACGGCCATGGGGTCGAAGCCGTGCGCGAGTCCGAGGTAGATCGAGGTGAAGTCCGGCACCGCGACGAGCGAGGCCAATCGTTCCAGAGCGGAGCCGCCCTCGGCCGTGAGCAGGCTCACGCGCACGCCCCGGCGCTCGGCGAGCTCCTGCACGGCCTCGGCCCGGCGCTCCTCGACCGCGACCGGCTCGCCGTCGTCCTCGTCGTCGCCGGTCAGGCCGCCGTCGCGCAGCAGCACGAGGCGCAGCCGGGTGGCCGGGTTGTCGCTCTCCTCGCCGGGGTCGGCGAAGATGTCGCGGTCGTCCTCGGCCAGGCCGCCGTAGACCCCGTCGAGCAGGCCGACCCGGCCGCGGCCGGCCTCGCCGAGCGCGCCTACGACCGCGGGGTAGCGGGCATTGGCCGACAGCGTGTCGCCGAAGCGGCGGGCCGCCACGGTGGCCAGCGGCGAGGAGCCCCAGACGATCGGCACCGAGTGGGCCAGGTCGAGGGCGAGGCTCTTGCCGGGGTTCACGAACGACTCCATCGCCGTGCGGCAGCGCTCGGCGTCGGCGTCCAGCCGGGCGGCGGTCTCGGCGAAGTCGGCCTCGGTGACCTTGACCAGGCCGAGCTGGCGCGCGGCGAGCAGCACCGGGACGGTCAGCCCCCACAGGCTCGCCCGGGCCGGCGCCCGCCGCGGCACCGGGATGAACGGCGCGCGGAAGCGGTCGGCCAGCGCGTGCAGCTGGGTGTCGGGCGCGCCGATGGCCACGAGCCGGGCTCCGCGGCGACCCGCGGCCTCGGCGGCGGCGAGCGCCTCCGGGGAGCGGCCGGACGCCGAGACGGCGATGACCACGTCGGCGGCGCCGACCCAGCCGGGGATGCCCGCGCTGCGGTGGGCCAGGACCGGCACCGGGCAGCGCGGCCCGGCGACGGTCTCGAGGATGTCGCCGGTGCGCGCGGCCGTGCCGACGCCCGCGACGACGACGGCCCGCGGGCGGCCCTCGTCGGCCAGCGCGCTCAGGTCGGTCTCGGCGGCCAGCGTGGCCGCCTCCCGCACCTGGGCGCCGGCCGACGCGGTCGCGCGCAGCATGCCGCCCGGGTCGTTCTTCTCCAGCGCCTCGGAGTTGTCCAGCAGCGCCAGGTCGATCTCGCGATGCCCGCGGACGCCCGCGGTGCCCTCAAGTGGGTTCACGCTTCACCACCCTCTTCGGCCTTTGCGGATTCCCCGTCGGCGCCGTTCTCAACCGCGTCACCGGCAGCCGGCGGGCGCGCCTCGTCGAGCAGGAGCACCGGGATGCCGTCGCGGATCTCGAAGATCCGGCCGCATTCGGTGCAGGTCAGCGTCTGCGCCTCGGGATCGAGGGTGAGCTCGGCGTGGTGTTCGTCGGGGCAGCGCAGGATCGAAAGCAGGGCGGGGTCCACGGACACGCTCTCCAACTCCTCTTCAGCGGCGGATGACGGCGAGCATCTCATCGCGCAGGGCCGCCATCCGCTCGGCGGTCGGCGCCTCAACGTTAAGCCGCAGCAGCGGCTCGGTGTTGGACGGGCGGACGTTGGCCCAGCTGCCGTCGGGGAAACTGAGCGTGATCCCGTCGAGACGGTCGACCTCCGCGGGGAAGGCCTGCTCGATCTCGGCCATCTTCGCGGCGGTGTCCGCGACCGTCGAGTTGATCTCGCCCGAGGCCGCGTAGCGCTCGTAGTCCTTGGCCAGCGCCGACAGCGGGGCGGCCTGGCCGCCGAGCAGGGCCAGGGTGTGCAGGGCGGCCAGCATGCCGGTGTCGGCGCCCCAGAAGTCGCGGAAGTAGTAGTGCGCGGAGTGCTCGCCGCCGAAGATCGCGCCGGTGCGGGCCATCTCGGCCTTGATGAACGAGTGCCCGACCCGGGTGCGCACCGGCTCGCCGCCGTGCTCGCGCACGATCTCGGGGACCACCTTCGAGGTGATGAGATTGTGGATGACCGTGCCGCCCGGCTCCTTCTCCAGCTCGCGGATCGCCACCATCGCCGTGATCACCGACGGGGAGACGGCCTCGCCGCGCTCGTCCACGACGAAGCAGCGGTCGGCGTCGCCGTCGAAGGCCAGGCCGATGTCGGCGCCGGTCGCGCGGACCTTGGCCTGCAGGTCGACCAGGTTGGCCGGCTCCAGCGGGTTGGCCTCGTGGTTCGGGAAGGTGCCGTCGAGCTCGAAGTAGAGCGGGATGATCGTCAGCGGCAGGCCCGAGCCGAGCACGGCCGGCACGGTGTAGCCGCCCATGCCGTTGCCGGCGTCGACCACGACCGTCAGCGGCCGGATGTCGGAGAGGTCCACGAGCTTGAGCAGGTGGGTCGCGTACCGCTCCAGCAGGCTGTACTGCTCCAGACCGCCCTTGAGCTGCTCGTCGCTCACGCGGGGGGCCCCGCTGTCGAGGATCTGCTGCGCGCGCTCGCGGATCTCGGTCAGCCCGGTGTCCTGCCCGACGGGCTTGGCGCCCTGCTTGCACAGCTTGATCCCGTTGTACTGCGCCGGGTTGTGACTCGCCGTGAACATCGCGCCGGGCAGGTCGAGCACGCCCGAGGCGTAGTACAGCAGGTCGGTCGAGCCCAGGCCGGCCTCCAGCACGTCGGCGCCCTCGGCGCGCGCGCCGTTGGCGAACGCCGTCGCCAGGGCGGGACCCGAGGCCCGCATGTCATGCGCGGTCACGATCTTGTCGGCGAACTCGCCGCGGCTGCGCAGTGTCTGCACGAACGCCCGCCCGAGGGCCTCCGCCACCGGCTCGTTGAGCTGGTCGGGCACCGTTCCCCGCACGTCGTAGGCCTTGACGATCCGGCTCAGGTCGATCACAGTCTCGCACCCCTAGTCGTGGTCGCTGTTCCTGGAGTGAGCCTAGTGCGGTTGCGTTCCGTACACGTGTCAGTCCTAAGTTGCGCATGTGAGATCTCGTCCAGCGCGTGGGGCAGGATGAAGCCATGGCGGAAGGCAACTCCCTGCGGGCGATCGTCGCGGCCCTGGCCGCGAACCTCGGCATCGCGCTGAGCAAGTTCGTCGCGTTCCTGTTCACCGGCTCGTCGTCGCTGCTCGCCGAGTCCGTACATTCCGTGGCCGACACCGCCAACCAGGTGCTGCTGCTCATCGGCGGCCGGCGCGCCCAGCAGCGGGCGAGCCAGCTGCACCCGTTCGGGTACGCCCGGTTCCGGTACTTCTACGGCTTCCTCGTCACCCTGGTCATCTTCCTGGTCGGGGGCGTGTTCGCCCTCTTCGAGGGGTGGGAGAAGCTGCACAGCCCGGAGCCGGTCCAGGACCCGCTCTGGGCGTTCGTGGTGCTGGGGATCTCGGTGATACTGGAGTCGTTCTCGCTGCGCACGGCCGTGCACGAGGCTCAGCCGTCCCGCCGCGGGGCGCCCTGGCTGCGGTTCATCCGGACCACCCGCTCCCCCGAGCTGCCCGTCGTGCTCGCCGAGGACTTCGGCGCGCTGACCGGCCTCACCTTCGCCTTCGTCGGCATCACCCTCGCGGTCGTCACCGGCGACGGGCGCTGGGACGCGGCCGGCACGCTCGCCATCGGCGCGCTGCTCGTCGTCATCTCGATCACACTGTCGCAGCGGATGCGCAGCCTGCTCATCGGCGAGTCGGCCGACAACGGCACGCTGCTCGCCATCGAGGCCGCGATCGAGCGGGAGCCGCTGGTGGAGCGCATGATCCACCTGCGCACCATGCACCTCGGCCCCGACCAGCTGCTCATCGCGGCGAAGGTGGCGGTGCGCGGCGACGAGACGATGGCCCACGTGGCGTCGGCGATCAACCGCGCCGAGAAGCAGGTGCGCGACGCCCTGTCCTACGAGTGCTTCATCTTTCTAGAGCCCGACGTGTTCGACCCGAAGCTGTACGAGACGGCCGAGCGTCCGCCGGGCTCCTCCTCCCTCGAAGCCCGCGAGGCGTGGGAATGACGAGGCGCAGACTTTGAGGGGGTGTGGGTGGAGCGAAGCTCCCCCGCCGTATTTGGAAGCACAGCTTGGAGCCCGACGTGTTCGACCCGAAGCTGTACGAAACGGCCGAGCGTCCGCCGGGCTCCTCCTCCCTCGAGGCCCGCGAGGCGTGGGAGTAAAGCCGCCCTACAGCTGCAGGCCGGTGAGGACCATCACACGCTCCTCGGTGTAGTCGGCCATGGCGCTGGCCAGGCCCTCGCGGCCGACGCCGCTGGCCTTGGCCCCGCCGTAGGGCATCTGGTCGGCCCGGTAGCTGGGCACGTCGCCGACGATCACCCCGCCGACCTCGAGCACCCGGTGGGCCTCGAAGGCCCGGTCCAGCCGCCGGGTGAACACGCCGGCCTGCAGCCCGTACTGCGAGGAGTTGACCGCCGCGAAACCCTCGGCGTCGGAGGCGACGCGCTCCAGCACGAGCACCGGGCCGAAGACCTCCTCAGCGCTGACCTTCGCGTCCGCGGGCGCGCCGGCGAGCACGGTCGGGGCGTAGGACGCGCCGTCGCGGGTGCCGCCGGTGAGCAGCTTCGCCCCGGCCGCGACCGCCTCGCCGACCCACGCCTCGACCCGCCGGGCGGCGTCCTCGCTGATGAGCGGGCCGACGTCGGTCTCCTCGCCGGCCGGGTCGCCGGTGCGCTGGGCGTCGACCGCCGACACCAGCCGGTCGGCCAGCGCGTCGTAGTGGCGCTCGTGGACGTACACCCGCTGGACCGCGATGCAGCTCTGCCCGGCCTGGTAGTTGGAGAAGGTGGCGATCCGGGTCGCGGCCCAGTCCAGGTCGTCCCAGTCCTCGCACACCACCACGGCCGCGTTGCCGCCGAGCTCGAGGGTGACGTGCTTGCGCGGCACGGCGTCGCGGATCTGCCAGCCGACCGGGCCCGAGCCGGTGAACGACACGACGGGCAGGCGCGGGTCGGCGACCAGGGCGGGGGCGCGGTCGTTCGGGATCGGCACGATCGACCACAGGCCGGCGGGCAGCTCGGTCTCGGCCAGGATCTCGCCGAGCAGCAGCGCGCTGAGCGGGGTCGCCGGCGCGGGCTTGAGCACGATCGGCGCGCCGACGGCCAGGGCCGGGGCCACCTTGTGCGCGACCAGGTTCAACGGGAAGTTGAACGGCGAGATGCCCAGCACCGGGCCCCGCGGCACGCGCTTGACGAGGGCGATGCGGCCGGTCGCGGCCGGGTCGGTGTCGAGGCGCTGCACCGAGCCGGAGAACCGGCGGGCCTCCTCGGCGGCCCAGCGGAACGTGGAGACGGCCCGGGCGACCTCGCCCCGCGACCACTTCATCGGCTTGCCGTTCTCGGCGGTGATGAGGCGGGCGACCTCGTCGGCGCGCTCCTTGAGCCGGGCGCTGACGTGGTCGAGGGCGGCGGCCCGGGCGCTCGCGGGGAGGGCCGCGGCCTCGGCGGCGACGGCGGCCGCGGCGGCGACGGCCTCCTCCACCTGCTCCGGGGTGGCGTTCGAGGTGGTACCGACCGGACGCCCGTCGTAGGGGTGGCGGATCTCGACGGCGTCGTCGCTGGTCGCCGGGCGCCCGGCGATGAAGAACGGGGTCACAATTACACCCTAGCTCCCACGGAAACAGTTGCCCGAGGGCTTGTGCGCCACGGATTCGATGGAAAAGATTGGCTCGCCGGCCCTAAGGGAGTGGACACATGACCAAGCAGCTGCAGAATTTCGTCGACGGCGCATACACCGATCCGGCCGACGGCCGGTACTCCGATCTCATCGATCCGTCCACGGGTGAGGTGTTCGCCTCCGCTCCGGTGTCGAGCGCCGAGGACGTCGACCACGCGATGCGGGCCGCGGCCCGGGCCTTCGAGACCTGGCGCGACGCCACGCCCTCCGAGCGGCAGCGGGCCCTGCTGAAGCTGGCCGACGCGATGGAGGACCGGGCCGCCGAGCTCATCGACGCGGAGGTGCGCAACACCGGCAAGCCGCGGGCGATGACCGCCAGCGAGGAGCTGCCCCCGGCGATCGACCAGATCCGCTTCTTCGCCGGGGCCGCCCGGGTGCTGGAGGGCAAGTCGGCCGGCGAGTACCTCAAGGGCCACACCAGCTACGTGCGGCGCGAGCCGATCGGCGTCTGCGCCCAGGTCACCCCCTGGAACTACCCGCTGATGATGGCGGTGTGGAAGATCGCCCCGGCGCTGGCCGCGGGCAACACGGTGGTGCTGAAGCCCTCCGACACCACCCCCGTCTCGTCGCTGCTGCTGGCCGAGCTGGCCGCCGAGTTCCTGCCGCCGGGCGTGCTCAACGTGGTCACCGGCGACCGGGACACCGGCCGCGCCCTGGTCGCCCACCCGACGCCGGCGTTCGTGTCCATCACCGGGTCGGTGCGGGCCGGGCGCGAGGTCGCCTCCGCGGCCGCCCCCTCGCTCAAGCGCACCCACCTGGAGCTGGGCGGCAAGGCCCCGGTCGTGGTCTTCGACGACGCCGACCTGGCCGCCGCGGCCGAGGCGATCGCGCTCGCCGGCTACTTCAACGCCGGCCAGGACTGCACCGCGGCCACCCGGGTGCTGGCCGGGCCCGGCATCTACGACGACTTCGTGGCCGCCCTCGCCGAGCAGGCCGCCGCCACGAGGACGGGCGCGCCGGACGACGAGGACATCCTCTACGGCCCGCTGAACAACGCCAACCAGCTGGCCCGGGTCGGCGGCTTCATCGACCGGCTGCCCGACCACGCCAAGCTGAACACCGGCGGGGCGCGGGTCGGCGAGCGGGGCTACTTCTACTCCCCCACCGTGGTCTCGGGGCTGCGCCAGGAGGACGAGATCATCCAGGACGAGGTGTTCGGCCCGGTCATCACCGTGCAGCGCTTCACCGACGAGGACGAGGCGGTGCGCTGGGCCAACGGTGTGGAGTACGGCCTGTCGTCGTCGGTCTGGACCCGCGACCACGGCCGCGCGATGCGCATGAGCCGGCGGCTGGACTTCGGCTGCGTCTGGGTCAACACGCACATCCCGATCGTGGCCGAGATGCCGCATGGCGGGTTCAAGCAGTCCGGCTACGGCAAGGACCTGTCCATGTACGGCCTGGAGGACTACACCCGGGTCAAGCACGTCATGCACAACATCGAGCTGTGATGACGATGCCCGGAGAGCACTCCGCCGACCTGCACAAGCGCCGCTCGGCCGCCGTCGCGCGCGGGGTCAGCAGCATGATCAGCTCGTACGTCGACCACGCCTCCGGCGGCACGCTGTCCGACGTGGACGGCCGGGAGTGGATCGACCTCGCGGCCGGCATCGCGGTCACCAACGTCGGCAACTCGAACCCGAAGGTCGTCGAGGCGGTGCGGCGGCAGGCGGAACGGTTCACGCACACCTGCTTCATGATCGCGCCGTACGAGGGCTACGTCGCCGTCTGCGAGCAGCTCAACGCGCTCACGCCGGGCTCGTTCGAGAAGCGCTCGGCCCTGTTCAACTCGGGCGCCGAGGCGGTCGAGAACGCGGTGAAGGTCGCCCGGCACGCGACCGGGCGCCGCGCCGTCGTCGTCTTCGACCACGCCTACCACGGCCGCACGAACCTGACCATGGCGCTCACCGCCAAGGACATGCCCTACAAGCACGGCTTCGGCCCGTTCGCCGGCGAGATCTACCGGGTGCCGATGTCGTACCCGTTCCGCGACGGCCTCGCCGGCCCCGACGCCGCCGCCCTGGCCATCGGCCTGATCGAGAAGCAGGTCGGCGCCGACCAGGTGGCCGCCGTGCTCATCGAGCCGATCCAGGGCGAGGGCGGCTTCGTCGTACCGGCACCGGGCTTCCTGCCGTCGCTGGCCGCCTGGGCGCGGGCCAACGGGGCGCTCTTCGTCGCCGACGAGATCCAGACCGGCTTCTGCCGCACCGGCGACTGGTTCGCCAGCACCCACGAGGGCCTCGAGCCGGACCTGGTCACCACCGCGAAGGGCATCGCCGGCGGCCTGCCCCTGGCCGGGCTGACCGGACGGGCCGAGCTCATGGACGCCGTGCACCCGGGCGGCCTGGGCGGCACCTACGGCGGCAACCCGATCGCCTGCGCGGCCGGGCTCGCCGCGATCGAGACCATGCGGGAGCTCGACCTCGCCGCGGCCGCCCGGCGGATCGAGTCCGTCATGCTCCCGCGCCTGCGGGAGTTCCAGCAGCGGTACCAGTACATCGGCGACGTCCGCGGCCGGGGCGCGATGCTCGCGCTGGAGATCGTGGTGCCCGACTCCGCGCCGCCCGGCCGGTTGACGGCGGAGCGGGGCTGGGCCAAGGGCGCAGCGCTGGGCGCGACCCCGGACGCGGCGAAGACGGCCGAGATCCAGCGCCGGGCCCACACGGCCGGCCTGCTGCTGCTCACCTGCGGCACCTACGGCAACGTGATCCGCTTCCTGCCCCCGCTGGTGATGGACGACCCGACCCTGGAGCGCGCGCTGGACCTGCTCGAATTCGCCCTCCAGTAGACAGCCGCTAACGGTCGAGCAGGGGCCGCCGCGGGTCCCACGGGTCTCCGCGGCGGCGCCGGGCGATCGCCGACAGGGCCTCCAGCACGACCCGGTTGGCCAGGTACGCGGTGATCTCGGCGTGGTCGTACGGCGGGCTCACCTCGACCACGTCGAGGCCGGCGATCGGCAGCTCGTAGCAGCATCGGCGCACCGCGTCGAGCAGCTGCCGTGAGGTCAGCCCGCCCGGCTCGGGGGTGCCGGTGCCGGGCGCCATGCCCGGGTCGACCACGTCGACGTCGACGGAGAGGAACACCCCGTCGCACTCGTCGACCGCGGTCGCGAACGCCTCCGTCAGGCACTCGTCGAGGCCCCGGGCCACGATCTCGCTCATCTCGTAGGAGCGCATGCCCTGGGCCGCCATCCAGTCCAGCGTCTCCGGGCCGGGCCAGTAGCCGCGCAGGCCGATCTGCAGGAAGCGGTCGCCGCGCAGGGCGCCGGACTCGATCAGGCGGCGCATCGGCTGGCCGTGGCCGATCAGCGAGCCGAACTCGACGTCGCCGGTGTCGGCGTGGGCGTCGAAATGGACCATCGAGACGCGGCCGAAGCCGAGCTGGCGGGCCACGCCGGTGGCGTCGGGCCAGGCGATCGTGTGGTCGCCGCCGAGCACGACCGGGATCGCGCCCGCGGCGGTGACGGCGAAGACGGCGTCCTCGAGGGCCCGCAGCCCCGCCTCGGCGCTCGGGGCGTACATCGTGATGTCCCCGGCGTCGACGACCCGCAGGTCCTTGAGGGCGTCGACGCGCAGGGCCAGCGAGGGGCGCGAGCCGTCCTGGGGCAGGTAGCAGGCCTGCCGGATGGCCGACGGCCCGAACCGGGTGCCGGGCCGGTGGGAGGTGCCGCCGTCGAACGGGGCGCCGAGGATCACCACGTCGGCGTCCGGCAGGGCGGCCAGGTCGCAGCGCGGCACCCCGAGGAACGTGATGTCGGGCCCGAACATCGTCATAGTTCCTGCATACTCCACGGCACCCCGTGCACGCCGAGCAGATCGAGGAACGGCCGCGGGGGCATCGCCTCGGGGCCCAGCACGCCGCGGCCCGCCCACGTGCCGGCCGCGAGCAGCTCCAGGGCCACCACGGCGTTGACCGCCGTCTGCCACACGACCGCCTGGCAGCCGTACTCGCGCATCGTCCACGCGTTGTCGACGACGTGGTACAGGTACGTGGCCCGCGGCCGCCCGTCGCGGCCCAGGCCGGTGACGTAGGTGCCGGCGCAGGTGCGGCCGTGCATCCGGTCGCCGAGCGTCGCCGGGTCGGGCAGGCACGCGGCCACCACGTCGCGCGGGGACACCTCGACGCCGCCGACCCGCACCTTGCGCGTCGAGTCCAGGCCGAGCTTGTGGATGGTCTTGAGGACGTCGATGAACTCCTGGCCCAGGCCGTACTTGAAGGTGACCCGCCGCACGTCGATCCAGCGCGGGATGAGCAGGACCTCCTCGTGCTCCACGTTCACGCACTCGACCGGGCCGATGCCGGCCGGGAAGTCGAAGGTCTCCGGCTCGGAGAACGGCCTCGTGACGTACACCCCGCGGTTCTTCTCGTAGATGAGCGGGGCGTTGAGGCACTCCTCGATCGTCGTCCAGATCGAGAAGGACGGCGCGAAATCGAAGCCCTCCACCACCAGGTCGGAGCCGTCGCGGATGCCCACGTCGTGCACCTCGGCGAAGAGGACGTCGGCGGCATAGCGGGCGAAGACGTCGGACAGGCCGGGCTCGACGCCCATGCCGACGAGGGCCAGCCGGTTGGCCGCCTCCCACTTGTCCTCGACCGCGAACTGCTCGGCGCCGAGCAGCACGCCGATCTTGCCGTACGGCTGCTCGGGGTGCGGCTGCGACAGCGACATCGCCATGTCGACGTAGTGCGCGCCGGCCTCGAAGGCGCCGGTGAACACCGGCATGACGAAGCGCGGGTCGACGGCGTTGAGCACGTGCGTGATGCGCAGGCTCCGGCACAGCTGCGCGACGGCGGGCGCGGACGAGGCGTCGAGGGCGGCCGCGACGAACCGGGGATCGTCCACGAAGGACACCGCCGCCTCGGCGCGGTTCGGGTCCTGGTCGGCCACGACGCAGTGTTCGAGGAACTCCCGCCGGGCGGCGATACGCACGGCGGCGCTGCCGACGCCACCGGCGCCGACGATGAGTAATCGCATGACTACTGGGCCTTCCGGCGCAGGCGCGGCAACTGTCCGATGAGGACGATCAGGAACGAGATCAGGAACATCGCGGTGCCGATGACGTTGATCTGGGCCGGGATCCCGCGCTGCGAGGCCCCCCAGACGAACATCGGGAACGTCACGACGGTGCCGGAGTTGAAGTTGGTGACGATGAAGTCGTCGAAGGACAGCGAGAACGACAGCAGGGCGGCCGCCACGATGCCGGGCATCACCAGCGGCAGCGTCACGCGCAGGAACGTCTGCCGCTCGTCGGCGTAGAGGTCCATGGCCGCCTCCTGCAGCCGCGGGTCGAGGCCGGCGAGGCGCGCCTTGACCGTGACGACCACGAACGACAGGCAGAACATGACGTGTGCGATGACGACCGTCCAGAAGCCCAGCGGTACCCCGGAGGCGACGAACAGCGCCAGCAGCGACGAGCCCATCACGATCTCCGGCGTCGCCATGGGCAGGAAGATCAGCGTGTTGGTCGCGCCGCGGCCGCGGAAGGCGTGCCGCGCCAGGGCGAAGGACATCAGCGTGCCCAGCACCGTCGCGCCCGCGGTGGCCAGCAGCGCGATGCCGATGCTGAGCCAGAACGCGTCGCCGATGCCGGCCACGCCGAACGGGTGCTTCCAGTGATCCAGCGTGAACTTGTAGTTGTCCAGGGTGTAGGGGGCGTTGGCGCGGGCGTCCCGGAACGACATCGCGGCCACGACGGCGATCGGCACGAAGAGGTACAGCAGGACGATCAGCCCCATCGCCAGCACCCAGTGGTCGGCGAGGAACCTGCGCAGGCGATGGAGCATCAGAGCACCTCGTCCGTTCCGGCGCGCTTGACGTAGACGAAGACCAGCACGAGGATCGCCGCCATCAGGGTGAACGACAGCGCGGCCGCGGACGGGTAGTCGCCGACCTTGAGGAACTTGGACTGGATGACGTTGCCGATCATGAACTGCCGGTTGGTCCCCAGCAGCTGCGCGTTGATGTAGTCGCCGGCCGCCGGGATGAACGTGAGCAGCGTGCCCGCCACGACCCCGGGCATCGACAGCGGCAGCACGACCCGGGTGAAGCGCGCGACCGGCCGGGCGTAGAGGTCGCCGGCCGCCTCGATGAGCCGCGGGTCGAGCTTCTCCAGGCTGGCGTAGAGGGGCAGCACCATGAAGGGCAGGAAGTTGTACACCAGGCCCGCGATCACCGCCGGAGTGGTGGCCAGCAGCCGGCCGTCGGGCAGCGGGACGTGCAGCGCGTTGAGCACCGACACGACCGTGCCGTTGTCGGACAGGATCACCTTCCAGGCCAGGGTACGGATCAGGAAGCTGGTGAAGAACGGCGCGATGACGCAGATGAGCAGCACGTTCTTCCAGCGCCCGGCCTTGAGCGCGATCGCGTACGCCAGCGGGTAGCCCAGCAGCAGCGAGAACGCGGTGGTCAGCAGCGCGTACCACAGCGAGCGGCCGAACTGGGGCAGGTACTCGGCGATGGCGTCGGAGTAGTTGCTGAACTGCCAGGTCATCGCGTATCCGTCCTCCAGCGACCCGCTCGGGTCGTAGAGGCTGGTGGCGAAGAGCTGCACGCACGGCACGGCGAAGAACAGGACCAGCCACAGGCCGCCGGGCAGCAGCAGCAGGTACGGCAGCCACCGCTTTTTGGGCTTTTCCAGCTTGACCACGGGCCCGCTGCTCAGCTGCCCCAGTGCGCTCATGCCGCCACCTCCTCCGGGTCCACCACCGGCGCGTGCGTCTCGCCGGCCGGGCGGGGCAGCAGGAAGGCGTGGTCGGGGCGCCAGGACACGGAGACCTCGCTGGCCACGGCGAGCGGCGCGGCGACGCCCGAGTTGGGCACGAAGACCGTCAGCTCCTCGCCCCAGGGGGCCTGGACGAGGTACTGCGTGCTGACCCCCATGTAGGAGGAGTCGGTCACCAGCCCGCGCACGCTCTGGTGCCCGGCCGGCGGCTCGCCCGCGCTGACGTGCACCTTCTCCGGCCGCACGCCGAGCCAGACGGTGCCGTCGGTGGCCCGGGCGCGCGCCGCCGGCACCGTGTAGCGGGCGCCGTAGGCCTCGACGAGCAGGTCGTCGCCGGAGCGGCCGCGCACGTCGGCGGCGAGCAGGTTGGACTGGCCCAGGAAGTTGGCCACGAACGCGGTGCCGGGGAAGTCGTACATCTCCACGGGCGCGCCGAGCTGCTCGATGCGCCCGGCGTTCATCACCGCGACCGTGTCGGCCATCGTCATGGCCTCCTCCTGGTCGTGGGTGACGTGCACGAAGGTGATGCCGACCTCGGTCTGGATGCGCTTGAGCTCGACCTGCATCTGCCGGCGCAGCTTGAGGTCGAGGGCCCCGAGCGGCTCGTCCAGCAGCAGCACCTGCGGCTGGTTGATCAGCGCCCGGGCGAGCGCCACCCGCTGCTGCTGGCCGCCGGAGAGCTGGGCCGGGCGGCGCTTGCCGAAGCCGTCGAGGTCGACCAGGTGCAGCATCTGCTCCACCTGGTCGGCGTGCTTGCGGATGCCGCGCCGGCGCAGGCCGAACGCGACGTTGTCCTCGATGTTGAGGTGCGGGAAGAGCGCGTAGCTCTGGAACACGGTGTTGACCGGCCGCTTGTAAGGCCGCAGCCGCGTGACGTCCTGATCGCCGAGCAGCACCCGGCCTTCCGTCGGCTCCTCCAGCCCGGCGATCATCCGCAGGGTGGTGGTCTTGCCGCACCCGGAGGCGCCCAGCAGGGCGAAGAACGACCCCTGGGGCACCGTGAGGGTCAGGTCGTCGACCGCGGTGAAGGTCCCGAACCGCTTGGTGACGCCGGAGAGCTGCAGGGTCATGTATCAGGCCCCCGACACTGCTTCGAACTTGGCGGCGTACTTCTTGTCCTCGTCCTCGGTCAGCGACTTGAACGAGTGCGTCTTGGCCAGCGTCGCGGCGTCCGGGAAGATCAGCGGGTTGGAGGCCAGGTCCGGGTTGATCTTCTGCATCGCGTCCTGGGCGCCCTGGACCGGGCAGATGTAGTTGACCGTCGCGGCCACCTGGGCGGCCACCGCGGGGTCGTAGTAGTAGTCGATGAGCTGCTCGGCGTTGGCCTTGTGGGTCGCCGGGGCCGGGATGAGCAGGTTGTCCGACCAGACGATCAGGCCCTCCTCGGGCGTGACGAACGCGACCTTCGAGCCCTCCTCGGCGGAGAGCTGGATGACGTCGCCGGACCACGCGATGCAGGCCGCGAGGTCGCCCTTGGCGAGGTCCTCCTTGTAGTCGTTGCCGGTGAACTTGCGGATCTGGCCGGAGTCGACGGCCTTCTTGAGCTTCTCCAGCGCCGCGTCGAAGTCGGCGTCGGTGACGTTGGCCGGGTCCTTGCCCATCGACAGCAGCACCAGCCCGACGGTGTCGCGCATCTCGGTGAGCACGGCGACCTTGCCCTTGAGGTCGGGGCGGGTCAGCAGCTCGTCGATGGTGCGGACCTCCTTGGTCACCGCGCCGTTGTACGCGATGCCGGTGAGGCCGGACTGCCACGGGGCGGCGTGGGTCATGGCCTTGTCCCACGGCCGGTTGCGCAGCGTCGGCAGCACGTTCTTGGTGAAGTTCGGGGTCTTGGCGGGGTCGAAGGGCTGCACCCAGCCCAGGTTGACCACCCGCGAGGCCATCCAGTCGGTGAGCACCATGACGTCACGGTCGATCGACTGGCACGCCTGGAGCTGGTTGCGGACCTTGCCGAAGAACTCGTTGTTGTCGTTGACGTCCTCGGTGTAGGTGACCGCGATGCCGGTCTTGGCGGTGAACGCGTCAAGCGACGGGCGCTTCTTGTCGTCGTTGGCGTCCACGTCGATGTACAGCGGCCAGTTGGACCAGCTGAGCTTCTTCTCGGTCGCCGAGGCGTCGGCGCCGACGCACGCGGCCTTCTCCGACTCCGTCTTCTTCGCGGGCTTCGTGCCGCACGCGGCCAGCGCACCGCCGGACGCGACGAGGGCACCGCCGGCCAGCAGGCCGCGCACGAGGGTCCGGCGCGAGAGGCCGGTGGCGTTGAGAATGGCCTGCGCTTCTGGGGAGAGCGGTGGATTTCGCACAGGGGGCTCCTACGGATCTCTCGGTGTCGGTCACCCGAACTGGGGGGTGGTGACCGGACGACCGATCCTGACACGGGGTGCCATCGCTCACAAGGGATTCCGTTGTCACGATCGGGCCGCACAACGAAAAACGTCATGAAATCACCGTGCGGTCACCGCGGTCACATCGCCGAAACCGGGCAGATCAGTCTGCAACGGGGTGCCGATCTTCAGCAACCCTCACGAATCCGCAGATCCGTCGTTGAACAGCCATGGAATCAGTTGCCAAAGGCGGCCCATTAAGCAAGAATCCACACGTGACCGAGCCTGTCCTCGACGACGTCAACAAGCGGATCATCGAACAGCTCCAGCGTGACGGCCGCATGTCCTACGCCTCGCTGGCGAAGGTCGTGGGGCTGTCCGAGGCCGCGGTGCGCCAGCGGGTACAGCGACTGCTGGACACCGGCGTCATGCAGATCGTGGCCGTCACCGACCCCCTCACCCTGGGTTTCGCCCGCCAGGTGATGATCGGGGTCAAGGTCGAAGGAGATCTACGGCCGGTGGCCAAGGCGCTCGCCTCGGTCCCGGAGATCGACTACGTGGTGATCTGCGCCGGCGGGTACGACCTGCTCGTCGAGCTGGTCTGCACCGACGACGAGCACCTCCTGGACCTCATCAACGACACCGTACGGAGCATCCCCGGCGTGACCGCGACGGAGACCTTCGTGTACCTGAAGCTCGCCAAGCAGACCTATGCGTGGGGGACCCGATGAACACCGACCAGCAGCCCGACTCCGCCGCGCTCGACGCCGCCGCCCGCCAGCACCTCTGGATGCACTTCACGCGCCTGTCGGACTACGCCCAGAACCCGGTGCCGGTCATCGTGCGCGGCGACGGGCCGTACATCTACGACAGCAACGGCCGGCGGTACCTCGACGGCCTGTCCGCCCTGTTCGTGGTGCAGACCGGCCACGGTCGCCACGAGCTCGCCGACGCGGCCGCCAAGCAGGCCTCCGAGCTCGCGTACTTCCCCCTGTGGTCCTACGCCCACCCCAAGGCGATCGAGCTGGCCGAGCGCCTCACCAGCCTGGCCCCCGGCGACCTCAACCGGGTCTTCTTCACCACCGGCGGCTCCGAGGCCGTCGAGAGCGCGTGGAAGCTGGCCCGCTCGTACTTCCGCAAGGTCGGCAAGCCGATGAAGACCAAGGTGATCTCGCGGCACGTCGCCTACCACGGCACCTCGATGGGCGCCCTGTCGATCACCGGCGTCCCGGCGTTCAAGCAGGACTTCGAGCCGCTCGTGCCGGGCACCTTCCGGGTGCCCAACACCAACTACTACCGCCGCCCGGACCAGTCGATGACGCCCGAGCAGTTCGGGGTCTGGGCCGCCGACCGCATCGCCGAGGCGATCGAGTTCGAGGGCCCGGACACGGTCGCGGCGGTGTACCTGGAGCCGGTACAGAACGCCGGCGGCTGCTTCCCGCCGCCGCCCGGTTACTTCGAGCGCGTACGCCAGATCTGCGACCGCTACGACGTGCTGCTCGTCTCCGACGAGGTGATCTGCGCGTTCGGCCGGCTCGGCGAGTACTTCGGGGCCGACCGCTACGGCTTCCAGCCCGACATCATCACCTGCGCGAAGGGCCTCACCAGCGGCTACGTGCCGCTCGGAGCGATGCTGGTCTCCGACCGGCTGGCCGAGCCGTTCCTGGCCGGGCGCAACTGGTTCGCGCACGGCATCACCTACGGCGGCCACCCCGTCGGCGCCGCGGTGGCGCTGGCCAACCTGGACATCTTCGAGCGCGAGGACCTCAACGCCCACGTGCGCACGAACTCGCCGCTGTTCCGTTCGTACCTCGAGCGCCTGTACGACCTGCCGATCGTCGGCGACGTGCGCGGCGACGGGTACTTCTTCGGCATCGAGCTGGTCAAGGACAAGGCGACCAAGGAGACGTTCAACGAGGCCGAGTCCGAGGCGCTGCTGCGCGGCTTCCTGTCCAAGGCCCTCTTCGAGGCGGGCCTGTACTGCCGCGCCGACGACCGGGGCGACCCGGTGATCCAGCTCGCCCCGCCGCTGATCTGCGACGAGAGCCACTTCGCCGAGATCGAGCAGATTCTGCGTTCGGTCCTGACTTCGGCGTGGGCTCGCCTTTGAGTTTCTGGTTGTCCGACTGCTCGGACTTTTCCGATTATCCGGCGCTTTCGGGGGATGCCTCGGTCGATGTGTGCATCGTCGGCGCCGGGTACACGGGGCTGTGGACCGCGTACTACCTCGCCCGGGCCGACCCGTCGCTGCGCATCACGGTGCTGGAGGCCGAGCACGCCGGCTTCGGCGCGAGCGGCCGCAACGGCGGCTGGTGCTCGGCGCTGTTCCCGAAGTCGATCGGCTACCTGGACCGGACCTACGGCCGGACGGCCGCGCTGGCCCTGAACGCCGCCATGGAGTCCACGGTGGACGAGGTCGGCCGGGTCGCGGCCGAGGAGGACATCGACTGCGACTACGCCAAGGGCGGCACCGTGGTGCTGGCCCGCACCCCGGCCCAGCTGGTCCGGGCCCGCGCGGACGCCGCGACGGCGGCCGCGTACGGCATGGAGCTGCACCTGCTCTCCGCCGCCGAGGCCTCCGCGCGCGTGGGCGCGACGGACGTCCTGGGCGGCACGTACACCCCGCACTGCGCCGCCATCCAGCCGGCCAAGCTGGTCCGCGGCCTGGCGGACGCCGTCGCGCGCCGGGGCGTGCGCATCCACGAGCGATCCCCCGTCACGGAACTGTCCCCCGGCCGCGCGGTCACCGCCGCCGGCACCGTGCGCGCCCCCATCGTGGTGCGCGCCACCGAGGGCTTCACGCCGCGCCTGCCCGGCTACGGCCGGGTCATCGCGCCGGTGTACTCCCTGATGATCGCCACCGACCCGCTGCCCCCCTCGTTCTGGTCGGCCGCGGGCCTGGCCCGGCGCGAGACGTTCTCCGACTACCGCCACCTGATCGTCTACGGCCAGCGCACGGCGGACGACCGCCTGGCCTTCGGCGGCCGCGGCGCGCCGTACCACTACGGCTCGGCGATCTCGCCGTCCTTCGACCGCGAGCCCGGGGTCTTCGCCGAGCTGCGGCGGGCCTTGTCCGCGCTGTTCCCGGCGCTCTCCGAGGTGCGCGTGGCGCACTCGTGGGGCGGGCCGCTCGGGGTGGCGCGGGACTGGATGGCATCGGTGGGCCTGGACCCGGCGACGGGCCTGGCGTGGGCCGGGGGCTACGTGGGCGACGGGGTCGGGACGTCGAACCTGGCCGGCCGGACGCTGGCCGACCTGATCACGGGCGCCGACACTGAACTCGTCCGGCTTCCGTGGGTCGGTCACCGGTCGCCGCGGTGGGAACCCGAGCCGCTGCGCTGGCTGGGCGTGAACGCGAGCATGCGGTTGTTCCGCGCCGCCGACCGCACGGAGTCGCGGACGGGCCGCCCGTCGGCCATCGCGGGCCTGCTGTCGCGCCTGACCGGCGCTTAGGCTGGGTTACTCGACCAGACCCGCGCGGAAGGCGGCGATCGCCAGTTGAACCTGGTTGGTCGCGTCGAGCTTCTCGAACAGGTGCGTCACGTGCGTTTTGACGGTGGCCTCGCTCATGTGCAGCCTCGTCGCAATCGCACCGTTCGCCAGTCCGTTTCCGATCTCGACAAGCACCTCCCGCTCACGTTCGGTCAGCACCCGCAGCTCGTCGAGCGCGGCCGGGCGGCGGGACGAACGGTCTTCGGCGGTGTACCGGTCGATCACGCGCCGGGTGACGGCCGGGGAGAGCATGGCGTCACCGGCGGCGGCCAGGCGTACGGCGCGGAGGAGCTCGGTGGGCGGGGTGTCCTTGAGCAGGAAGCCGGTGGCACCTGTTTCGAGCGCGCGGAACACCGCGTCGTCCGTGTCGAACGTTTCATGGACCGCACCATGAATGGACGTCGCGTGCTCATGCACGACGGCGGCTGGGAGGCGTTCGGCAGCGTGCTGCTGCTCGTCCCGGACTGCAACATCGGACTGTTCGCGTCGCTCAACAGCACCGCCGCCGGTGACGCCATGCAGGCGCTCGTGCCCGCTTTTACGAACAAGTTCCTGCCGACGGTACCGACGAAGCTTGCAACGGCCCCCGCGACGGCCGTCCCGGCGCCTGGTTTCTACGCCCCGACGCGCCACAACCAGTCCACAATGGAGTGACTGCTGGTGCTGCTCGGCCCGGTGCGACTGACCGTGTCCGGCGACGGAACCGTGCATTTCAAGGGGCACGAGTACGTCGCCGCCGGTGACGGCCTCTACAAGCAGCGAGACGGCGACGACCATCTGGTGTTCCGCCCCGGTGCCGGCGGAGTGTCCTATGTGGCCACCGACGGCCCACCTACGAGCGGCTCGGCTACACCGACTCCCCGCCGTTCAACCTCGGCATCCTGGCGGCGTTCGCGGTCATCGCCTTCACGATTCCGGTGTACCTCCTGTGGCACCTCCTACGCCGCCGTGCGAAGCCGATCGAGTCATCCCGCGCCTGGCGCGCGTCGCGCTGGCTGGCCGGCGGCGCGTCCCTTCTCGGCCTGGTGTTCCTGGGCCTGCTGATCGCAACCCTGGCCGGCGACGTGAGCGACTTCATCTACGGCGCGCCGCTCTCGTTCAAGGTGCTGCTGACCCTGCCGCTCCTGGTTGGCGCGGCGGCCGTCGCGTCCTTGGCCGGCACGGTACGCGGCTGGTCCACTGCGCGTTTCTCCGCGCGCGTGCATCAGGTGCTGTCACTGAGCGGTCTGACCATGCTCATGTGGTTCTGCTGGCAGTGGAACCTGCTCGGATGGTGGCAGGCCTGAGCGCCTCCGTCCGGCGGCGACGTTCGTTTGTGACCCTCAATGCGCAAAACATGTCCGGTTGCCGCCGCTCAACGCTCGATGGATGTCCGGGCGTGAGCGAATCAGCGCTCGATGGGTCGATCGCGCATGAGCGGGCCAGCGCTCGATGGCCGTCGGGCGTGATCAGTGCTCGATGGTTGATCGACCGTGAGCGAATCAGCGCTGTATGGATGTTCGAGCGTGAGCGGGGCCAGCCATCGATGGACGTTCGGGCGTGAGCGGGTCAGCCCTCCAGGTCGTCCGGGGAAACTCCCAGGAGGTTCGCGACCTGCTCGATGATCACGTCGTGTACGAGGTCGGCCAGGTCGTCGTGGTCGGCGGCGCGGAACTCGAGGGGGCGGCGGTACAGCACGATCCGTGGCGGGACCCCGTGGCGTCCCGGGCGGCCGGGCAGCAGGCGGGCCAGGGGGACTTCGCCGTCTTCGAGCACGTCGGAGTCGTACACGTTGAGCTCCGGCGGCACGTCCTCCACCGCGAACTCCACGCCCGCCAGTTCCTGGGAGAAGCGCTGCTCGAGCTGCTCGACCGAGTCCAGGACGAGGTCGTCGAACATTTCGGCGCGCGTGCGGGACATCGGCAGCGACGCGGGCACCAGCCGGCCGCGCAGGCCTCGGCCGTGCCGGTCGCGGCCGCGCCGGCCCGGTCCGCTGCGTCGTCGGTCAGGGCTTGCCACGGTGTTCAGCGTAGCGCCAGCCTCCACACCCCGGCGCTGCCGCCGGGCGTCGCCACGCTCACGAGCCGCCAAGCTGTGACGATCGCCGGTCGCCGCCGCGCCTACCGGGCGGCAAACTCGCGATCAGTGCGGACGCGTGCAGTCGCTGGCGCAGAACTGTGCAGTGAACTGACCAGGCCCGGGCAGACCGCGCAGTGTTGAGGCAGGCCCGCGCGTTGGACGGGACGCGGGCAGAACGCGCAGAGTTCGGACAGACCCGCACGTGAACGAGAGCAGACCGCGCAGTGTCGAGGCAGGCCTGCGCGTTGGACGGGGCCGGCAGACCGCGCCTTGGGATGGGACCGACCGCTCGTTGGGACGGAACACGTCCGGACGGTGGGACGGGACACCTCCGGGCAGTGGGCGGGGACCGGGCCGTGCGCGGTGTCCAGGGCAAATTCGCCCGGTCGAGGCCGGCCACGTCTATCGCCCGAGCGGGCGTGTCGCCATGGTCACCTCGGCGTGTCGCGGGGCTTTCCCGGCGACGCGGGGGCGTTCGAGCGATACCGTCTGGCCGTGAGGACCCCACGTCGATGCTCGCGCAACGGTTGCCCCCGATCTCCCGTTGCGACGTTGACGTACGTTTATGCCGAATCGACCGCAGTTGTCGGTCCCTTGGCCGCGTTCGCCGAGCCGCACTCCTACGACCTGTGCGAGTCGCACGCGCGCGGGCTCACCGCGCCGCGGGGTTGGGATCTTGTCCGGCACGAGGGTGAGTACGGGCCTCCGCCGCCTACGAACGATGACCTCGTCGCGCTGGCCGAGGCGGTTCGCGAGGCGGCCCGGCCCGCGCCGCGCCGGGAGGAGCCCGACCAGCAGCACCCGCTCGGGCGGCGTGGGCACCTGCGCGTCATCCCCCCGGACGCATAACAATACAATTCCATGAAAAAGGGCGCCGACCCCCGAATGGAGATCGGCGCCCGAATTCGAAAATCCGATCCGCTAAGCCGCTCGTCGTTTGAGCTTGCGACGCTCGCGTTCCGAGAGTCCGCCCCAAATCCCGAAGCGCTCGTCGTGTCCGAGCGCGTACTCCAGGCAGTCTGCCCGCACCTCACAGCGCGAGCAGATGCGCTTGGCCTCGCGCGTCGACCCGCCCTTCTCCGGAAAGAAAGCCTCCGGGTCGGTCTGCGAACACAAAGCGCGCTCTTGCCACTCCGGAGCGTTACCCAGCAGGTCGGCCACGACTGGTCGGCCGTCCATCAGCGTGCCTCCTTCTTGCGCACCGGCGTCAATGCCGGCGCAACCCCCCACGCGGAAGGCGCATGTCCTACAAGGTTGCTGTACCTCGGCGCGGTGTTCCTCATGTCCGCTAGATCGCTTCTCGGAAGCCACCCGGCGAACATCCCCCGTGAAATTACACGCGTGTAATGCGTGCGTCGTCAAGCCGAACCTGATAAATAGGCCCGCTCGGGCGACCGCTTGCACCCCCGTGCCGTACCCATACCGAGGCAGCCCGCCCGGAGGTAACGGGCGACACGCCGGACGCGCCGGAAGAGTCTCGGCAAGTTTGCTCAAGGTGCGCGCGTCGTGGCCGAACTGCGCCGATGTGCGGCGGAGACGGCGGCGCCCAGGAGCAGGTGGCGGATCATGAGCGTGCCGGTACGTCGGATCTCAGCTTTTGCCGCGATCGTGTTCACCGTCGGCGTTGCCGGCCTGGGGTGGAAGCCCTACGTCGTGATGTCCGAGTCCATGGCGCCCGCGATGCACCCGGGGTGACCTCATCTTCGTCGACCCGCACGCGCAGTCGGTGGCACCGTACGAGATCGTCACGTACACGGACCGGCGCGGACCGGTCACGCACCGGGTCATGGCGCAGGCGGCGGACGGGGCGCTCACGGTCAAGAGCGACGCGAACGCGCAGGCGGACCCGGGGCCGGTCGACCGCAAGCACGTCGTGGGGCCGGTGCGGCTGATCCTGCCGCACGTGGGGTGGCCGGTCATGCAGGTCCGGACCCACCCCGTGAAGATCGCCATCGGCGCGCTGCTACTGGGGCTGCTCCTGCTGGGCGTGCTGATCGCCGCGGTGGCGCTGGTTCCCACCACCGTCGGCTAATCGGGCATATACGATAAATCCGATAAGTCGTGGCGCGAAGCGCCCGACTTATCGTGACCACACGGGGCCGAGAGCATCCCGACGCCGGGTGAAGGCATCGGGTGTGATTTACAGGGTGAAAAGCGTCAAACGCGGCCGTAGACCGTGGTGCGGCGGCGCACCGGGCGGCCCGCGGCGCGGCCGATCGCCTCCAGCTCCTCGCTCGTGCGCGCCGAGCCGTGCTCCGAGCCCGCCATGCGCGAGATGGTCTCCTCCATGAGCGTCCCGCCGATGTCGTTGGCGCCCCCGCGCAGCATCGCCGCCGTGCCCTCGTCGCCCAGTTTCACCCACGAGCACTGGATGTTCGGGATGCGGCCGTGCAGGAGGACGCGGGCCATTGCGTGCACCGCCCGGTTGTCGCGCCAGGTCGGGCCCGGGCGGGCGATGCCCGCGAGGTAGATGGGCGCGCTGTGGTGCACGAACGGCAGGGCCACGAACTCGGTGAAGCCGCCCGTGCGGTCCTGGATGCCCGCGAGCACGCGGAAGTGGCCGAGCCAGTGGCCGGGGTGGTCGACGTGGCCGTACATCATCGTCGAGCTCGACCGGATGCCCAGCTCGTGCGCCGTGGTCACCACCTCGACCCAGGCCGAGGTGGGCAGCTTGCCCTTCGTGAGCACCCAGCGGACCTCGTCGTCGAGGATCTCGGCGGCGGTGCCGGGGATGGTGTCGAGGCCGGCTTCCTTGAGCTGCGCCAGCCAGTCGCGGATCGGCACGCCGGCCTTGGCCGCGGCGGTGACGACCTCCATCGGGCTGAACGCGTGGACGTGCATGCCGGGCACCCGGGCCTTCACGGCGCGCACGAGCTCGGCGTAGGCACCGACGGGCAGCTTCGGGTCGATGCCGCCCTGCATGCAGACCTCGGTCGCGCCCGCGTTCCAGGCCTCCTCGGCGCGGTCGGCGACCTGCTCGTAGGACAGCCGGAAGGCGTCGGCGTCGCGCTCGCGCTGGGCGAAGGCGCAGAAGCGGCAGCCCACGTAGCAGACGTTGGAGAAGTTGATGTTCCGGTTCACCACGAACGTGATGTCGTCGCCGACGGCGTCGCGGCGCAGGTCGTCGGCGATGCGTACGAGCTCCTCCAGGCCGCTGCCGTCCACATTGAACAGTGCCAGGGCGGCCGCCTCGTGCTCGGGCCGCAGCAGGGCGCCCGGATCGCTCGCGGCCAGCGCGAGTCCACTGTGGACATCGGAGTCCAGGCGTTCCGGCGTCTTCTGGTGTACCCGCGTGGCGACCTCGTCCCAGTCCCCGTACACGGTGTCGAAGTCGCCGCGGCGGTCCGCGCTGCGCCCCTGCTCGTCGATCGCGGTGTGCAGGTCGGTGCGCCCACTGTCCTCGTGGCCGCCGTCCGGCTCCTGCCACGGCCGCCCGATCGGCATCGCGGCCTCGTCGGCCAGGCCCGAGTCGCGGTCCATGAGGGCCTCGACGTGCACGGTCAGGCGGGCGTCGAGCCACGGTACCCCGCGCCGCGCATACTCCGGGTAGATCGTCAGACGCTCACGAAGTACGAAACCCGCCGCTTTTGTCCGTGCCGCCAGCTCGTCGAGGGCCGGCCAGGGCCGTTCGGGGTTCACGTGGTCCGGCGTCACTGGGCTCACGCCGCCCCAGTCGTCGATCCCGGCCCGGATGAGCAGCGCGTACTCCTCGTCGATGAGGTTCGGCGGGGCCTGGATGCGCGCGCGGGGGCCCAGGACCAGCCGCGCCACGGCGATGGTCGCGGCCAGGTCCCGCAGCTCGGCGTCGGGCATGCCGCGCATCGCCGTGTCGGGCTTGGCGCGGAAGTTCTGGACGATGACCTCCTGCACGTGGCCGTACTCGCGCATCGTCCGGCGGATCGCGAACAGCGAGTCGGCGCGCTCGTCGAGCGTCTCGCCGATGCCGATGAGGATGCCGGTGGTGAACGGCACGCCCACCCGCCCGGCGTCCTCGAGCACCCGCATCCGTACCGCGGGCTCCTTGTCCGGCGAGCCGAAGTGCGGGCCGCCCGGCTCCGACCACAGGCGGGTCGCGGTCGTCTCGAGCATCATGCCCATGCTCGGCGCGACCGGCTTGAGCCGCTGCAGCTCCGCCCACGACAGCACGCCGGGGTTGAGGTGCGGCAGCAGGCCGGTCTCCTCCAGCACCGCGATCGCGCACGCGCGCAGGTAGGACAGCGTCGAGTCGTAGCCGCGCTCGTCCAGCCAGCGCCGGGCCTGGGGCCAGCGCTCCTCGGGCCGGTCACCGAGCGTGAACAGGGCCTCCTTGCAGCCCTGGCGGGCGCCCTCGCGGGCGATCTCGAGGACCTCGTCGATCTCGAGGTACTCGGCCGGCAGCCGGTGCGGCACCGTCGCGAACGTGCAGTAGTGGCAGCGGTCCCGGCACAGCCGGGTCAGCGGGATGAAGACCTTCTTGGAGAACGTGATGACGCCCGGGCGACCGGCGTCGGCGAGCCCGGCGTCGCGCACGGCGCCCGCGATGGCGAGCAGCTCGTCGAGGGCCGCGCCGCGCGCGCCCAGCAGGACGGCGGACTCGGTCGCGTCGAGCGTGCGGCCGTCCTGCGCGCGGCGCAGCGCACGGCGCAGGGCGCTGCTTTCGGTTTCAGACGTCACCACCGAAGCGTAGGCCGCCAAATGGGCGGATCCCCGCCAGGCCCCCGTGGCCGCGGATGGACCGCGGCCACGGGAACGCCGTCAGTTACTCGGCGGGATCGACTGGGTGCGCTGGGTCTCGTCGCCGTCGTCCCGGCGGGTGCCCGGCTGCAGGACCGTGGTGCGGTCCGGGTCCGCGGCCTCGTCGGCCGGCCTGACCACGGGCGCCTGCTGGGTGGCGTCGGGGTCGACCGGGCTGAGGACGGCGGTGCCCTCCTCCTCGGGCCGCACGGGGCTCAGCGCCGCGGTGCCTTCCTCCTCCGGAGTGGCCGGAGCGACAGCCGCGGTGCCCTCTTCCGACGCGGACGAGGCCGGCGTGATGGCCGCGGTGCCCTCTTCCGACGCGGACGAGGCCGGCGTGATGGCCGCCGTGCCCTCATCCAGCGACGAGGCGGGTGACAGGACCGCCGTGCCCTCGTCGGTCGGGGACGGGTGGGTGGAGTGGCCGCCCGGCCAGCCCGCCGCGGCGAACCCGCCGGACGTCGACGCCTGCGCGTCGGCCGGGGCCTCCGAAGGCGCGGCGACCGGCTCGTCGGGGACCGGCGTCGGGGCCGGCGCGGTGTACGCGGCGAACGGCGAGCTGAGCGGCGGGGCCGAGGACGGCGCCGCCGACGAAGGCTGGACCTCGGCGGCCGAGGCGGCCGGAGTCGCGTACCCGGGGGTCGCGCCGGGCGCGGTGTACCCGCCCGAGGTCGGCGCGGCCGCGGGGGCGCCCGTCGTCGGGGTCGCGTAACCGGGGTACGCCTGCTGCTGCGGCTGGGCCGCGGCCGTGGGCGTGCCGCCGGTCGTCGGCTGCGACCAGCCCTGGGTGGCCGGCTGCTGCTGGGTGTAGGCGGCCGCGGGCTGGGCACCGGTCACGTAGCCGGTCTGCTGAGCCTGCGCCGCCGCCGGCTGAGCGCCGGTGACGTAGCCGGTCTGCTGAGCCTGCGCCGCCGCCGGCTGGGCACCGGTGACGTACCCGGTCTGCTGAGCCGCCGCCGCGGGCTGGGCGCCCGTGACGTAGCCGGTCTGCTGGGCGGCCGCCGCCTGCTGAGCGGCGTACTGCTGCTGCGCGTACTGCTGCTGGGCGTAGCCGTAGCCCTGCGGGTACTGCTGCTGCGGGTAGCCCGGGTAGGCGGCGGTGACCGGCTTCGGGGCCGAGTACGCGCCCAGGAAGATCCGCGCGGTGAGGAACAGCCCGAGACCGATGAGCCCGAGGCCCGCCAGGTGCTCCAGGAACGCGCCGAGCGCCCAGCCGATCGGGCTCTCGTCCTGGAAGTCGCCGATGAGCCCGGCGAGCAGGAGCACGAGGCCGAGCACGGCGGCGATCGCGTACTCCACCAGGGCCCCGAGCACGACGGCCTTCGCCCGCGGGGTCACGGGGTCGATGAGCAGGACCAGCGCGACCGCGACGATCGGCAGCAGGATGACCTCGAAGCCGATCACGTTGCTGAACGACGCGGTGGCCGTGGCCAGGAACGAGTTGAAGAGGCCGGTGAGAACCCGGACGAGCCCGGCGAGCAGGATCAGCGCGACCGCGCCGAGCAGACCGAACGCGGCCAGCTCGCGGTAGGGCTCCAGCAGGCCGCGGGCCTTCTTGGCGTCCGGCGGCGCGACGGCGGGCGCCGCGGGGACGGCCTGGTACTGCTGCGCGGCACCCGAAACGGGAACGGCCTGGGGCGCCGCGGCCGGGGTCTGGTACTGGGCCGCCGCCTGGGGCTGGTACGCCCCGGTGGGGGTCGGATCGGGTGGCTGGGTGCTCACTGGCTCTCCCGAAGTGAAGCGGTCCGTGCAACAGGTCGCCAGCAGCCTAGCTCCCGTCGGCGATTCGCGCGTGCGCGAGAGACCCGGAACGGCGCCGTAACCGGAGTGGGGCAGGATTGAGCCCATGCGGATCGTGGTTCTTGCAGGTGGCATCGGCGGCGCGCGCTTCCTGCTGGGGGTGCGCGCGGTGGCCCGGGAGACGGGCGCCGACGTCACCGCGGTGATCAATGTTGGCGACGACGTGACCCTGCACGGGCTGCGCATCTGCCCCGACCTGGACAGCGTGATGTACACGCTCGGTGGCGGCGCCGACCCGGAACGCGGCTGGGGCCGGGTCGGCGAGAGCTGGACGGTCAAGGAGGAGCTGGCCGCGTACGGCGCGGAGCCCACCTGGTTCGGCCTCGGCGACAAGGACATCGCCACCCATCTGGTGCGCACCCGGATGCTGGAGGCGGGGTACCCGCTCTCGGCGGTCACCGAGGCGCTGTGCGACCGCTGGCAGCCCGGCGTCCGGATGCTGCCGGCGAGCGATGACCGCGTGGAGACCCACGCCGTCGTCGAGGTGGACGGGGCGACCCGGGCGATCCACTTCCAGGAGTGGTGGATCCGTTACCGCGCCGAGGTTCCGACCCAGCGGTTCGTGTTCGTCGGGGCCGATACCGCGAAGCCGGCGGCCGGAGTGCTGGACGCGATCGCGGCGGCGGATGTGGTACTCGTGGCGCCGAGCAACCCCGTGGTCTCCATCGCCCCGATCCTCGCCGTGCCCGCGGTCCGCGAGGCGGTGGCCGGCGGCAAGGCGCCCGTCGCCGGGTTCTCCCCCATCATCGGCTCCGCGCCGGTGCGCGGCATGGCCGACAAGTGCCTCGCCGTGATGGGCGTCGAGTGCACCGCGGCCGGCGTCGGCGGGCTGCTCGGGGCCCGGGCCGACGGCGGGGTCCTCGACGCCTGGCTGGTCGACGAGTCGGATGCCGGGGTGGCGGTACCCGGGCTGACGGTACGGGCCATCCCGCTCTGGATGACCGACGAGGCCGCGACCGCGACGATGGTCCGCAACGCGCTCGCCACGGTCGGTGTCGCATGATCCTCGAGATCCGCCCGGTCAGTGGCATCGGCGAGGTACGGCCGGGCGACAACCTCGCCGAGCTCATCACCGCCGCGGCCGACTGGGTCCGCGACGGCGACGTGCTCGTGGTGACCAGCAAGATCGTGAGCAAGGCCGAGGGGCGGCTGGTCGACCTGCCGCCCGACGGGCCCGACCGCGAGGCCGCCCGCGAGGCCGCGCTGCGCGCCGAGACCGCCCGGGTCGTCGCCGAGCGCGGCCCGACCCGCATCGTGCAGACCCACCACGGCCTCGTGCTCGCCCAGGCCGGCATCGACGCGTCGAACGTCGACGCCGCGCACCTGGTGCTGCTGCCGAAGGACCCGGACGCCTCGGCCCGGGCGCTGCGCGAGGAGCTGCGCGACCGCTTCGGGCTCGACGTCGCCGTGGTCATCACCGACACCATGGGCCGGCCGTGGCGGCTGGGCCTGGTCGACTTCGCGATCGGCGCGGCCGGCGTCGACGCCCTGGTGGACTACCGGGGGCTCCAGGACGTCTACGGCAACGAGCTGCAGCTCACCCAGATGGCCCAGATCGACCAGCTGGCCTCCGCCGCCGAGCTGGTGCAGGGCAAGACGGCCCAGGTGCCGGTCGCGGTGGTGCGCGGGTTCGCCCCGGGCTTCCCGCCGGAGCACGGCCGCGGCGCCGCCGAGCTCATCCGCGGGGCCGACGCCGACCTCTTCTCGCTCGGTACCGCCGAGGCGACCGCCCGCGGCCTGCGCGCCGCCGCCGCCCTGCCCGACGCGACCGTCTTCGCCCCGGCCGGCCCGCCCGTGCGCCTGCCCGCGCTGCCGTTCCCGGCCCTGCCGCCGACGGAAATACGGAGCGTGATGGTTCCGGTCAACACCGTTGCCGCCGTGGTCGTCTGGGCCCCGGCCGGCGACCTGCGTGCCGCCGCCGAGGCCGGCCGCACGGCGGAGCGGCTACGGGCCGTTCTCGCAGCTGACGGCCTCGCGAGCGTGTGGCTGGAGGTCGGCGACCCGGCGGCCCTGGCGGATCGGCTGCCCGCGGGGGGCGTGCCCCTCGGCGTGCTCGCCATCGGGCGCGGTAGCCTGCCGTCACTATGACGCTGCACGAGGACGCACTGGCCGTGTTGTCGGGATGGGCGGCTCCTTCGGCGGAGGCCGAGGCGACCCGACAGCGGTTCCTGGATTTCGTACGCCCGGAGCCGACCACCGTCTGGCGCGAGCACACCGGAGCCCACGTGACCGCGAGCACGCTGGTCGTCGACGCCGCCGCGGAGCGGGTGCTGCTGTGCCTGCACGGCCGGGTCAACCGCTGGATGCAGCTCGGCGGGCACTGCGAGCCGGGCGACGCCACGATCGCGGGCGCGGCCTTGCGCGAGGCCGCCGAGGAGTCGGGCATTCTCGGCCTGCGCATCAGCGAGGCCCCGATCGACCTCGACGTGCACCACGTGCACTGCTCGGGCGGTTCGTCGTTGCACTACGACATCCGGTACGCGGCCATCGCCCCGCCCGGTGCCGTGGAGATGGTGAGCGCGGAGTCGAGCGCGCTGGGCTGGTTCACGGCCGACGAGCTGCCGGACCCGCTGGCCGACGCGACCGATGTTCTGGTCGCGCCGGCATTAGCCTGGGCGAAGCGGGCATAGAAGGCAGAACAGCCTGGGCGAAGCGGGCATAGAAGGCAGAACAGCCTGGGCGAAGCGGGCATAGAAGGCAGAACAGCCTGGGCGAAGCGGGCATAGAAGGGCTCAGAGCAGCTCGATCGAGCCGCGCTCCTTCAGCGAGTCCACCAGCTTCTTGACGTCCTGGGCCCGTGCGCGCGGGCAGATCAGCAGCGCGTCGGGCGTGTCGACGATGATGAGGTCGCTCACCCCGACCGCGGCGACCAGACGGCCCGAGCGCGGCACCACGACCACTCGCTCGGCGTCCTGCATCAGGACCGTCGGCTTGGCCGTGGTGGCCGGGTCGTCGTTTGCCGCGCCGAGCTCGACCACCACGTTGCCCGCGGTGTCGGTCTCGAGCAGTTCGCCGAGGGTGTGGAAGTCGCCGACGTCGTTCCAGCCGAAGTTGCCCGGCACGGTGCCGACGAGGCCGGCGCGGCCCGCGCCCTCCATGACCCCGAAGTCGACCGAGATCTTGGTCAGGCCCGGCCAGATCTCGGCCAGGACCTCCTCGTGCTCACGCGTCTCCCACGCCTCGGCGATGCGCCGCAGGCCGTCGTACAGGGCCGGCTGCTGGCGGGCGAGCTCGTCGAGGAAGACGTCGACGCGCCACACGAACATGCCGGCGTTCCAGAGGTACTCCCCGGAGTCGACGTAGCGCTGGGCGACATCGAGGGCGGGCTTCTCCGCGAACTCGGCCACCTTGCACACGTCGCCGCTGCCCGTGGGCTCGCCGACGTGGAGGTAGCCGTAGCCGGTCTCCGGGTGCGTCGGCGTGATGCCGATCGTCATGAGCAGGCCGTCCGCCGCGCCCTGGATCGCCCGGTGCAGGGTGTCCTGGAAGGCGGGGACGTCGCGCACGAGCTGGTCGGCGGCGAAGGCGCCCATGACGGCGGTCGGGTCGCGGCGGGCGATCACCGCCGCGGCGAGCCCGATCGCGGCGCACGAGTCGCGCGGCGTCGGCTCGACGAGGATGTTGCCCTCCGGCAGGCCCGGCAGCTGCCGCGCCACGGCGGCCGCGTGCGCTACGCCGGTCACCACGTAGGTGGACTCGGGCGTCGCCAGGCCTTCGAGACGGCTGTACGTCGCCTGCAGCAGCGACAACGGGGTGCCGGTGAGGGCGTGGAGAAACTTCGGATGGCGGGCTCGCGACAGCGGCCAGAGCCGCGTGCCGCTGCCACCTGCAGGAATCACCGCGTAGAACACGCGCCCATCATGCCCGGAAAAGGGCACCTTTCCACAACTCGGGGGTGCCAACACCATTACCGAAATCGCCTCGGATTGTTTCGGTGGGTGACACCGAAGGTCACCCGGGGTCAGAAACCGCGCGGTCCGGCGGCTCTAGCCCAGGCGGCGAGGTGAACCTCGGCGCTGGACTCCCAGGTGAACTCCTTGGCGCGCGCGGCGCCGGCCTTTGCCAAAGCGTTACGTCGCTCCATGTCGTCGAGCAGCGCCGCCAGGTCACGGGCGATCTCGTCGGGGCCCGGGCCGGTGTACGCCACCGCGTCGCCGCCCACCTCCGGCAGCGAGAGCCGCGGGGTGGTGAGCACCGGCGCGCCGCAGGCCATGGCCTCGAGGATCGGCAGGCCGAAGCCCTCGCCGAAGGACGGGTAGGCCGCGACGACCGCGCCGCCGAGGAAGCCGGGCAGGTCCGCGTAGCGCAGGTAGCCCGGGCGCAGCAGCCGCAGGTGACTGGGCACCTCCGCGATGGCCGCGTCGATCTCGTCGTCGTGGCCCTGGCCGCCGGCGACCACCAGCGCGGGCGGGTCCTGCCGGTCACGCACGGCCGAGACCCAGCCGCGCACCAGGCTGGGCACGTTCTTGCGCGGCTCCTTGGCCCCCAGGAAGGCGATGTACTCCGTCGAGCCCAGCCCCAGCCGGGCGCGCACGCGGGCCTTCTCGTCGTCGCTGGGCGCGTGGAACGCCTGCGGGTCGACGCCGTGGTAGGCCACGTCGATGCGGGTCGGGTCGGCGTCGAGCAGGCGGATCAGCTCGTCGCGGGTCGCCTTGCTGGGCACGATCACCCGGCTGGCGCGCCGCAGCGACGTCTTGATCGCCGAGCGGAAGAAGGTGCGGCGGGACTTGTCGTAGTGCTCGGGCTCGGTGAAGAACGTCGCGTCGTGAACGGTGACGGTCACCGGGCAGCCCGCGCGCAGCGGGCAGGTGTAGAAGGGCGAGTGCAGCACCTGGGCGCCCACCTGCTGGGCGAGTATCGGCAGCCCGGTCTGCTCCCAGGCCAGACGGGCCGGGCGGTGCGCGGCCGCGGCCGGGGCCGACATGATCCGCGCGGCGGGGAGCAGCCGCCCGTAACGCTCCGCATCGGTTCGCTGACACACCACGGCCAGGTCGGCGTCCAGCTCTCCCAGCGCGCCCAGGAGACCGTCTACGTAGCGCCCGACTCCGCCTCGGTCGGCAGGGACACTCGTGGCGTCTACGAGCACGCGTGGCGGTCGGCCGGGGGTCACGTGGCACTCCCTTTGAACTCGATGCGGAACTTCGGTGCGAGACTCTCTCGCGGCAAAGCCTACGCCCGATCCGCCGGTGATCGATGTCCACGACGCGACTCGCATCGTGAGTTCCACCCAGGATTCAGCCTGAATCAACTCACGCGTCGGTCGTGAAGTTCAAATCTTCCTCAAGAAAGCTCAATTCAGCGGCATCGGTACGTCGCCGGGCGCTCCGACCACGTATTTGCCCACCCCGCGCACATCGAACCACCCCTCCTGGTAGACGGCGAGGTCGGCCTTCCCGTCCCCGTCGTACTGCCCCGGCACCGGCGTGTCGCCCGGGTCGCCGAGGCGCACGGGCGCCTGCCCGGCGACGGGTGAACTGCTGGGTCGCCGGCGACCACACGGCCGCGTCGAGCACAGGCCGGTGGCCGGGCGCCAGATGGCCGGTTCGGCCTTGCCGTCGCCGTTGTAGTCGGCCGGCACCGCGATCTCGTTCGGCCCCGAAGTCCATCCCCCGGTCGCCGGGACGCTCGGTGGGGTTGGTCCGGCGGTGCGGGAACACGCGCGGGACGGTGACCGTGGTGCCGACGGGGTACCTCGACGTCGACCCGCCGCCGGTGAGCGTCACGCTCCCGCGCGGGTCGACGGCCTGGCTCAGTGAAAATTTCCAGGCGGTGTACCGGGCGGCCGACTCCACGACGGCGGGCGGGACGGTCGCGGCGCGGTAGTCGCCGATCATCGCGATGCCGGCGGTGCCGGTGTTGAAGCCGCACGCCTGGGCCGACGGTCCGCCACGCGCTCCAGGCGCCGCCCGGGGTGTGGTGGCGCACGGCGACACTGACCGCGCCCACGTGGTCGGTCTCGCGCCAGGTGACGCCGACGGCCCTGAAGGGGGCGGAGGAGGTGCGGGTGACGGTGAGCGTCCGGCTGCGGGTGGTCCGGTGGTAGCCGTCGGCCAGCGGTACGTCCTCGAGCACCCCGCCCTGGGCGCTCACCCCGTCCGCGGGCCGGTCGAAGTCGCCGAGCGCGAGCTGGGTGACGCAGGTCGGCACGCCCTCGCCGCCCGGCGCCCGGGCCGCCGGTTGGCCCACTCGACCGGCGCGGTGAGGCCCTCCGGGGCGGTCGGCGGCTCGGGCGGGCGGGCCGCGGCGCCGCCGCCGATCGCGCCCGCGGCGAGGAGGGCGAGCGCGCAGCCGGCGAGGGCGACCAGCCTGCTGCGCCGGTATCGTCGCGTTGCCCAGACACCCATCTCGCTTGCCCCATCTCGCTAGAAATCCGGTGAGATGCTATGGAAGGGATTAATTGGACATATGGGGAATACAGTTCCTTCACTCTTTGCGGCAATTGTCGGCAAAGACCCGTCACTTCCGTTCTTGACGTTCTACGACGACGCGACCGGCGAGCGAACGGAACTGTCCGGGGCGACGCTTGCCAACTGGGTGTCGAAGACCGCGAACCTGCTGGTCGACGGGTGCGGGCTGGGGCCCGGCGACGTGGCCGCGGTGCGGCTGCCCCCGCACTGGCAGACGGCGGCGGTCCTGCTGGGCGCGTGGACGGCCGGGCTGAGCGTGGCCTACGGGGAGCCGACGGGCGCCGGGGCCGACGTGGAGTTCGCGTCGCTGAAGGCGGCGGAGACGGGGGCGCCGGGGCCGGCGGACCGGTACGTGCTCGGGCTCGCCCCGATGGGCCTGCCGATGCGGGGCGGGGTGCCGGACGGGTTCGCCGACTACGTGGCCGAGGTGCGGCAGTTCGGCGACCACTACCCGGGGCCGCCCGGCGGGGCCGGGACCGAGGACCTCGTGGAGCGGGCGCGGAAGCTGGCCTACCCGGGCGGCCGGCTGCTGGTCGACGCGGTCGCCCACCCCGACCCGGTCGAGTGGCTGCTCGGCCCGCTCGCGGCCGGGGCGAGCATCGTGCTCAGCGTGAACAGCGACCCGGCCAAGCTCGCCGACCGGGCCGCGTCCGAGCAGGCTACGCCCGTACCGTGACGAAATACTGCAGGGACTCCGGGTTGGCGAGCGCGCCCTTCGCGGCCGCCTGCTCGACCGGCGTTCCCGTGAGAATGCGCTTCACGGGTACCTCCAGCTTCTTGCCCGACAGCGTCCGCGGCACGGCCTTGACCTGGAAAACCTGGTCGGGGACGTGCCGCGGGGAGAGCGCGGTGCGCAGCTCCCGGGCGATGCGCGACCGCAGCGCGTCGTCGAGGGTCAGCCCGTCGGCCAGGACCACGAACAGCAGCAGTTCACCGGCTCCGCCCTCGGGGTCTTCCAGGTGTACCACCACGGAATCCACGACCTCGTCCAGCCCCTCGACGACCGAGTAGAACTCGCTCGTGCCGAGCCGGACGCCGCCGCGGTTCAGGGTCGCGTCCGAGCGGCCGGTGATGACGCACGCGCCGCGCTCGTCGATCGTGATCCAGTCGCCGTGCCGCCACACGCCCGGGTACGTGCCGAAGTACGCCTCGGCGTAGCGGCGGCCGTCGGGATCGCCCCAGAACCCGACCGGCATGCTCGGCATCGGGGCGGTGATGACCAGCTCGCCGAGCTCGCCGATGACCGGGGTGCCGTCGGCCGCGAACGCCTCGACGCGCGCGCCGAGCGCCCGGCAGGCGATCTCCCCGGCCCGGACCGGCAGCAGCGGCACGCCCCCCACGAAGGCGGTGCAGACGTCGGTACCGCCGGAGGCCGACGCGAGCAGCACGTCGCCGGACACGGCCTCGTAGACCCACTCGAAGCCCTCGGGCGGCAGCGGCGCGCCGGTCGAGCCGACCCCGCGCAGCCGGCTCAGGTCCGCGAAGTCCTTCGGCACCAGGCCGGCCTTGCGGCACGAGAGCAGGAAGGGGGCGGAGGTGCCGAAGTACGTCGTGCCGGTCTCCTCCGCGACCCGCCACAGCCAGCCCAGGTCGGGGTGCGCCGGGTTGCCGTCGACGAGGACGACCGCGGCGCCGACGGCGGGGGCGGAGACGAGGTAGTTCCACATCATCCAGCCGGTCGTGGTGAACCAGAAGAACCGGTCGCCGGGGCCGAGGTCGTGGTGCAGGGCGAGCATCTTGAGGTGCTCGAGGAGGATGCCGCCGTGGCCGTGCACGATCGGCTTCGGCAGGCCGGTGGTGCCCGAGGAGTAGAGGACGTACAGCGGGTGCGCGAACGGCACCGCCGCGAACTCCAGCGGCTCGTCCGTGGCGCCGGTGAGCGCGGCCCAGTCGTCGTTCGCGGGGTCGAGATAGCCGATGCGCACGACGTGCTCGACCGACGGGAGGGCCCGGCGGATGGCCTCGACCTCGCCGGTGCGGTCGATGGGCTTGTCGCCGTAGCGGTACCCGTCCACCGCGACGAGCACCTTGGGCTCGATCTGCTGCCAGCGGTCGACCACGGAGCGGGTGCCGAACTCGGGGGCGCAGCTGGAGAAGACGGCGCCGAGGCTGGCCGCGGCGAGCAGGAGCACGAAGGTCTCGGGGATGTTCGGCGCGTAGGCCGCGACCCGGTCGCCCTCGCCGACCCCCAGCCGGCGCAGCCCGGCCCGCGCCCGGCGGACCTGCTCGCGCAGCTCGGCCGCGGTCAGCTCGACGGGGCCGCGGGTCTGCGAGCGGGCCACGACGATCGGGTCGCCGTCGGCGACGCCGGGCATGCGCAGCACGTGCTCGGCGTAGTTGAGGCGGGCGCCGGGGAACCATTCGGCGCCGGGCATCCGGGCGTCGGGGAGAGTGCCGGCCGGCGCGACGTGCGCGACCACGCCGAGGTGCTCCCAGATCGCGCCCCAGAACGCGGCCGGCTCGTCGACCGACCACTGCCACAGCACCTGGTAGTCCGCGAAGGCGAGGCCGCGCTCGGCCTCCAGCCAGTGCAGGAACGCCCCGATGCGGGTGTGGTCACGCACGTCCGTCGGGGGTTCCCAGAGCACCTTCGCCATTGGTCCATCTTGCGGTACGCGTGAACGCTCGCTCAGTGTGGGCCGCCCCTACCCGATCCCTCGATCGGGTAGGGGCGGCCCACGGTTGATCAGGACTTGCCGGGATGCGGGGAACCGGTCGTCTTGGGCGGCGTGCTCGCCCGGACACCGACGGCCGGGCGGGGCTGCGTGCCGTAATCCACCAGGCCGATGCTGCCCGGCTTCAGGGCCAGGTTCTTCTCCGGCCAGGCGGTGCCCGCGTAGCGGCCCGTGGCCGAGTCGAACAGGTCGCAGTCGATGGTGCCGCCGCCGTTGGGCTCGCGGTCGATGCACACGAGGTCGTACGGCCGGTTGTCGATCTTCGCCGTGGTCGCCTTGAGATCGGGCATCAGCGCGAAGGCCTTGTAGATGGTGGCGCGCTGCTGCGGGGTCCAGAACGGCTCCGAGTAGTTGACCAGTTCGAAGACGTCCTTCCAGATCATGCCGTCGGCCGGGCGGTCTGGGTATGTGGTCTGCGCCCACTGCCGCCAGCGCGAGATGAGCTGCGCCGGGTCGGCCGGGAGGCTCGCCAGGTAGTCGGCGGTCGGGCGGTACAGGCCCGGGGCCTGGGCCGTGGCCTGGTCGATCTCATCCTGGGTGCTCGGCATGTCCGTCGTCTGGTCGCCGTCGGTGCGCCGGATACGCAGCGGGGCCAGGGTGGACGGGTCCATCCAGATCTCGTGGATGTACTTCTCGGCGCCGGGGACCAGGTTGTACGTCTTGACGTACAGCGCCTGGCCGGCCGGCACCGCCAGCGGCTGGCCGCCCGCCGCCGCGTTCGCCAGGCGATCCATCGCGGCGACCGCCTTGGCGTGCGTCGCGCCCCCGTCGCTGGTGACCTTGGCGTCGAGCGGGGCCCGGGTGCCGATCGTGACCGGGAGGTCCGCGGTCGCACCGGTGCTCGGGCGGCCCGCGGCCGTTGCCGGCCCCTGCGCCGGGGCCTGACCGCCGCCGTCCGTCCGGTTCCCCGCGCTGTTGACGGCCGCGGCCGCGCCGACGACCACGGTCAGGGCCGCGGCCGCGCCGGCGCTCGCCAGGAGCCACTGGCGGCGGCGGGTCGGCGGGCGGTGCTCGCTGCCCGCCAGCCGGTAGCGCCCGCGCACGAGCACGCCCTCGGGCGGGTCGTCCAGGTCGCGGCGGAAGCCCCGCAGCGCCATCAGGTCCTTATCGTCAGTGCTCATGTTCGCTCCGCCTCGTCGAGTGCCTTGCGCAACTTGGTCCGGGCCCGGTGCAGCGCCGACTGCACCGTGCCGAACGGCAGGTGCAGCGCCTCCGCGATCTCCGCGTACGTCAGGTCGGCGACCGCGAACAGCAGCAGAACGTCGCGCTGGCGGGCCGGCAGCTTGGCGAGCACCCGCGCGATGAGGCGCGCCTGCCGTCCGGCGTCCACCCGTTCGTCCGTCCGGGTCGCATGACTCTCCGCCGACGTCGCCGCCAGCAACGGGTCCGCGCCGGTCCGGGCCAGCGCCCGGTAGCCGCGAACCTCGTCGCGGCGGTGGCGGAACAACACGTTGGTGGCGATGCCGAACAGCCACGGGAGCGGGTCGGTACCGGGGTCGAGGGTGTGGCGTTTTTCGTACGCGACCAGGAACGTCTGCGCCACCACGTCCTCGGCCCGATCCGGCCCCACCCGGCGCGCGCAGTAGCGGTAGAGCGCCCGCGCGTGCCGGTCGTAGAGGGCGGTGAAGCCGTCCGCGATCAAGAGGTTGCCTTCCGGGTCCACACACCTTCTTGTCCGGTACCCGCCGCGCTGTTCCCGGTTTTTCGCCGTTCTTTTCGGCCCTATCGGTTCGATCGATGTTTCTGGATCGCGTCCCGGCGGGCGAGCCGGTGCTCCCGCCGGATTTCCGCCTCCCGCCACCGGCCCTCGTTCGCCGGCGAGTCGGGGACGACCGCGGGGACCGGGCGGGGCCTGCCGTCGGCGTCGACGGCGACGAAGACGAGATACGCGGTCGCGACGACCAGCGGGGCGGACTCGCTGACCTCGTCCCAGCGCTCGGCCTCGAGGCGGACGCCGACCTCCATCGAGCTCGTGCCGGTCCAGTTGACCTGCGCGAACGCGTGGACGAGGTCGCCGACGCGCAGCGGTTCGAGGAACGCGATCTCGTCGATCGAGGCGGTCACGGCCGTGCCACCGCTGTGCCGCGCGGCCGCGGCGCCGGCCACGTCGTCGATGAACTTCATGATCACGCCGCCGTGGACCGTGCCGTACAGGTTGACGTCGACCGGGGTCATGATCCGGCTCAGCGTGACCCGCGAGTAACCGGTCGGACGGCTGGTCGGACGGGCGGTGTGCTCGGTCATGCCAAAGACGGTACGGTGCGAGCCATGCGACACGTCGGAAGCCTGATCGCGGGGATGTTCATCGCCCCGATCGCCTGGCTGCTGATCGCGATCGGTCAGCAGAAATCCGCGGAAACCGTGGCGAAGTGGGTCGAGAACGGTTCTTTCGACTCCGTCGACCTGATCGTCCCCGCCGCGTACCTCGTGGGTGCCGGCCTGCTCATCGGCCTCATCGCCACCCTGCGCATCTCGCCCGTCGGCCCGATCGTCGCGGGCGCGGCGCTGCTGGCGACGTACGTGAGCCTGTTCATCGACCCGCTGTCGGTCATGAACAGCCTGCCGCGCGACCTCAAGATCGCCAGCCTCACCGTCGACCTGCGGCTGCCGATCGTCAACGGCACCACCGCGGTGCTGGGCCTGGCGCTGCTGATCGCCGCCTTCAGCGTGAAGCGCTGGCGGACCTGGCCGACCGTGGTTGCGCTGGGCGCGGTCGGGGCGGACGGACCGGCCGACGTGCACGAGTACCCGCTCGGGCAGGGTCCGGCCTCGACGCCGCCGGTGGCCGCGCGCCCCGGTTACTCGCCGGCGCACACGGCCGCGTTCCCGGCCGCCGCCGGCTTCCCGGCCGCGGCGACCACGGTGCTGCCGGGGCCGGGTGGCTTCGGGGGTCCGCCGCCGAGTGACGAGACCCAGCCCGTGCCGCCCGTCTCCGGTGGCGGGTACCCGGGCCGTTCCGTGTCGTCGCCGCCGGTCTCCTCGGGGTCGCCGTTCGCGGCGCCGCCGTTCGTGCCGGCGCCGCCCGTGGTGTCCACTCCCCCGGTGTCGGCCCCGCCCGGCGCTTCCGTGCCGCCCGGTTCGGCCCCGCCGCCGTTCGCCGCGGCGCCGCCGGTGTCGAGCCCGCCCGGGCCCGCGCAGTCGCCGTACGCCGCGACGCCGCCGGTCACGTCCGGGCCGCCGCAGTCGCCCTACGCCGCGGCGCCTCCGGTCGCTTCCGGTCCGCCGCAGTCGCCCTTTGCCGCGCAGGCGCCCTTTGCCGCGCAGGCGCCCTTTGCCGCGCAGGCGCCCTACAGCGCGCAGGGGCCTTCGGCCGGGCAAGCGCCGTACAGCCCGCAGGGGCCCTACAGTCCGCCCGGGTCTTCGGCCGGGCAGGCGCCCTACGGCGCGCAGGGGCCTTACGCCGGGTCGGGGCCTGCCGCCGGTCCCACGCCCTTTACCGCGGCCCCGCCGGTCACCCCGGCGCCGCCCGGACCCTCCTACTCCGCCGCGCCGCCGCCGGTTACCTCCGCGCCGCCCGGGCCGTTCCCGCCGGCCCCGCCCGGAGTTGCGCCCCAGCCGGTCTTCACGCCGCCGTCGCCCGCGGCCGCGCCGCCGGTCTCCACCCCGCCGGCCGCCGCCGGGGACCCCTCCTGGCTGACGCCCGAAACCGGGAGCCGGGCGGAGTCCGAGGACGCGGCGACCGGGGCCGTCGGGTACAGCCGCGGGGCGAGCTCGCCGCCGCCGGCCGAGGACGCTCCGCCCTCCTGGCCGGTGCCCGCCTCGCCCGCCTCCGGCGACGCGTCGTCGGCCGGCCTCACGCCGTCCGGCTCATGGCCCGTCGTTCCGGCGCCGGGTGGGTCGGCGGAGGACGAGACCGTGGACGAAACCGAGACCGAGGCGACTCGGCCGCTGTATGCAAGCTCGGCCTCCGGCTCCGGCTCTGATTCGGGCGTCGGCTCGGGCGTCGGCTCTGATTCCGGCGCCGGCGAGACGTCCGCCGGGCTCCCCTCTCGCGCGGCCCGCGGGCCCGCCGCCGAGGAGCGCTCGCTCCTGGCCGGCCCCTCGTTCGACGGGTTCGCGGTGCCCTCGCGGCCGGGTCAGGAAGAGGAGACCGAGGCGTTCCACCCCGGTTCACAGTCGCCCGCGGCACCGCGCCCGCGGCACGCGGCCGGCAACGGGGAGTACGCGGCCGCACCCGGCGACGACTCCGACGAGCGACGGGGCCGGTTCCAGCCGATGGCCCCGCAGCCGCCGGTGGAGGAGGCGACCACCGCGTTCCAGGCTCCCGCGCCGTCGAGCGAGGACGCCACCACCGCACTCCCGGGCGACGACGCCGCGGCCTACGGTGCACCCGCCCCGAGCGGCGACGCGACCACGACGTTCCGGGCCGCGCCGAGCGAGGACGCCAGCACCGCGTTCCGCACCTCCGCCCCGAGCGGCGACGCGGACCCCACGTTCCGGCCCCCGGCCCCGAGCGAGGACGCCACCACCGCGTTCCACGCGCCCGCTCCCGGCGGGGACGGGAATCCCGCGTTCCAGGCGCCCGCGCCGAGCGGCGACACCGGCACCACGTTCCAGCCTCCGGCTTCGGGGGCGGACGAGGCCACGACGGTGCTGCGGCACGACTCCTCGGCGGTCGCCCGGGACATGTCCGCGCGCGAGTCCGGTGCGGGCGCGGATGCGGCGACGCTGTGGCCGTACGGTGGCGGGAACGACGAGGCCACCGCCCGGTTCGAGGCTCCGGTGGACGATGCCGAGGAGACCGCCAACTTCGGGTTCGGCGGCCAGACGCTCAGCCCGTCGGAGGCGGCCGAGCGGCGCGCGGCGTTCGCGCGGGGCGAGGCCGACCGGCGGGCGACCGCGGCGCAGTCCCAGCTCGACCGCATCGCGGCCGAGCGGGCGGCGACCCAGGCCACTGGCGCGCAACCGGCCGCGGGACAGACCGGTGCGGGCGACGACGCCGAGGAGACCCAGACGCCTCCGCGCGGCGACAACCCCTGGGCCCAGCCGCCGCGCGAGCGCGGCTGACCCGCACGACGAGCACCACGGCCCCGTCGCTCACGAGCGGCGGGGCCGTTCCGTACCCACCCGGCCCAGGTAGTCCGCCCAGGTGATGGCGCCCGTCGCGTAGGGCTCCTTCGGCAGCAGGCCACCCGCGCGGACCTTGGCGGTGCCGGGGATCCGCAGCGGCAGGACCCGGCGGTGACGGGACGTCGCGCGGAGGTAGTCGCGCTGCATGCCCGCCCACGTCAGCGGGGCCGGGCCGACCAGGTCCGGGGCACGGCCGGGCACCGGGGACAGCACCAGCTCGACCAGGCGGTCCGCGACCTCCGTCGCGTCCACCGGCTGGACGTGGAAGCCGGCCGGTACCGGGATGAGCGGCCAGCGGGCCATGCGGCGCATCGGCGCGAGCAGGTACTCGTAGAACTGGGCGGCGCGCAGCACGGTGTAGGGCAGGCCGCTCTCGGCGATCAGGGACTCGCAGCGCAGTTTGCCCGCGGTGTACCCCCACGCCGGCATCGCGTCGATGCCCACCACCGACACGTAGACGACGTGCGGGCGGCCCGGCACCGCGGACAGGAGGTTCGCCGTCGCCGTCGGGTCGCCCTTCGGGGCCGTGGCGCAGTGCAGGATCACGTCGGCGCCGCGGGTCGCCACGGGCAGGCCCTCGCCCGTCGCGAGGTCGCCGCGCGCGTCCGCGCCCGGGCGGCGGCTCAGCACGCGCACGGTCAGGCCCGCGGCCCGCAGGCGGGGCACGACAAGCGATCCGAGGCGGCCGGTGCCGCCCGTCACGAGCACGGTCTTCGACATCTGAGGGCTCCCTGTTACGTCCGGCGGGTGGTACTCGTCAGACCGGTGACGGAGCCGGGCGGGAGAAGGTAACAAGCATGGACGAGCTGGCACGGCGGTTCGAGGAGCACCGGGGGCGGCTGCGGGCGATGGCCCTGCGCCTGCTCGGCTCGGCCGACGAGGCGGACGACGCGGTGCAGGAGGCCTGGCTGCGGCTGGCCCGCGCGGACGCGGCGGCGGTCGCCAACCTCGGCGGGTGGCTCACCACCGTGGTCGGGCGGATCTGCCTCGACCTGCTGCGGGCGCGGCGGCACCGGGGCACCGAGGAGCTCGACGAGGACGCGGCGGGCGACGCCGATCCGGAGCGCGACGCGCTGCTGGCCGAGTCGGTCGGGGCCGCGCTCGGGATCGTGCTCGACACCCTCGCGCCCGCGGAGCGGCTCGTGTTCGTGCTGCACGACATCTTCGCGGTGCCGTTCGAGGAGATCGCGCCGATCATCGGGCGAACCCCGGCCGCGACCAAGATGCTGGCAAGCCGGGCGCGACGGCGCGTGCGAAACGGCGACGGGGCGGCGGCGTCGTCGACGCACGGCCGGGCCCACCACGAGGTCGTGGCCGCGTTCCTCGAAGCGGCGCGGCGCGGCGACTTCGACGCGCTGCTCGCGCTCCTCGCACCCGGTGCCGAGCTGCGCCCCGACCACGTAGCCCGGGGCGTCGGCTTCTTCGCGACCGAGACCGGGGCGCACCGCGTGGCGCGCGCGTTCACCGGCCGCGCCCGCGGGGCCGACGAGGCGCTCGTCGACGGCGCGGCCGCCTGGGCCTGGGCGCCCGGCGGGCACGTCCGCGGGCTCTTCCTGTTCACCGTCGTCGATGGACTGGTCACCGCGATCGATATCGTCGGCGACCCCGGCGAGATCGGGCGGCGCGAGGTACGACTGGCGTAGTCACCGTCACCCCCGCGGGCGCGGCTGGCCGCACGAGGAGCGGCGCAGCGAGCCTTAAGGCAGCCGACTCTTACATTTAATAGTGTTAACTGATAGCGTCCGTGCTCATCGATCCATCGATGGGCAGGAGGTCCCGTGAGATCTCGTCGTCGCACATTCGCCCTGGTGACCGGGGCGGCCGCGGCTCTCATTACGGCGCTGGCCCTCGCGCCCGTACTCGGGGCCCAGGCCGCCACCAACGTCGCCGCCGCCGCCTGTTCGGCGCCGGTCTGGGCCGAGGGCAACACCTACACGGTCGGTACGCAGGTGACGTACAACGGCCACACGTACCAGGCGCTGGTGACCCACACCGCCTATGTGGGCGCCGGCTGGAACCCCGCGGCCACGCCGTCGCTGTGGAAGGACCTCGGCACCTGCACCGGCGGCGGCACGACCGCCACCGCCTCGCCGTCGCCGACGCGCACGAACTCGCCGTCGCCGTCGACGTCGCCGAGCCGCACCACGTCGCCGACCCCGACCAGTTCCCCGACGCCGACGCCGACCGGCGGCACCGGTAGCTGCGGGGTGAAGTCGCGCCCGTCCGGCAAGGTGCTGCAGGGGTATTGGGAGAACTGGGACGGCGCCTCGAACGGCGTGCACCCGGGCCTCGGCTGGATCCCGATCACCGACAGCCGGATCGCCCAGCACGGGTACAACGTCATCAATCTCGCCTTCCCGGTCATCCGCTCCGACGGCACGGTGCTGTGGGAGAACGGCATGGACGCGGGCGTGAAGGTGCCGACCCCGGCCGAGATGTGCCAGGCCAAGACCAACGGCGCCACGCTGCTGATGTCGATCGGCGGGGCCGCGGCCGGCATCGACCTGAGCTCCTCGGCGGTGGCGGACAAGTTCGTCGCCACGATCGTGCCGATCCTCAAGGCCAACAACTTCGACGGCATCGACATCGACATCGAGACGGGGCTGACCGGCAGCGGCAGCATCGGCACGCTCTCGACGTCGCAGGCCAACCTGATCCGCATCATCGACGGCGTGCTGGCCCAGATGCCGTCGAACTTCGGGCTCACCATGGCTCCGGAGACGGCGTACGTGACCGGCGGCAGCGTGACGTACGGCTCGATCTGGGGCTCGTACCTGCCGATCATCAAGAAGTACCTGGACAACGGCCGCCTGTGGTGGCTGAACATGCAGTACTACAACGGCTCCATGTACGGCTGCTCCGGCGACTCGTACTCGGCCGGCACGGTCCAGGGCTTCACGGTGCAGACGCAGTGCCTGAACTCGGGCCTGACGATCCAGGGCACCACGATCCGGGTCCCGTACGACAAGCAGGTCCCCGGCCTGCCCGCGCAGTCGGGCGCCGGCGGCGGGTACATGGCGCCGTCGCTGGTGTCGCAGGGGTACAACAGCGTCAGTGGCATCAAGGGCCTCATGACGTGGTCGATCAACTGGGACGGCTCGAAGGGCTGGTCCTTCGGCGACAACGTGAAGTCGCTGGAAGGCCGCTGACCCTCCGCCGCCGCTGCACCGCCCGGCCGGCTCAGGCCGCGCGGTGCAGCGGCGGCACCGGGCCGGACGAGCTCGCGCCCGGAGACGTTGACGTTGAGCGTCAGGCCCGGCCGGCGCCGGCGCCAGGCCGCGACCTGCCGGGCCGCGCTGGCGAGCACCCACTGCCCGATGTCGGCGATGAGCCCCGACTCCTCGGCGATCGGCAGGAACTCGCCCGGCGCGACGACGCCGCGCTCCGGAGACCGCCAGCGCAGCAGCGCCTCGACGCCGACGACGGACCGGTGTCGAGGCGGACCAGCGGCTGGTACTGCAGCGCGAACTCCCCGCCCGCGAGCGCCCGCTGCAGGTCGGCCCGCAGCGACAGGTAGTACAGCGCGGCCGCGCGCATGGCCGGCTCGTACACGACGACCCGCCCGGGGCCGTCCTGCTTCGCGCGGTACATCGCCAGGTCCGCGCAGTTGAGCACGTCCCCCACGCGAGCTGAGCGGCCGTCAGCGCAGGGTGGCGGCGAACCCGTCCAGCAACCAGTCCAGACCCTCGTCGAAGTCCGCGACCCACTCCTCGACCCCGCCGCGCATCAGGCCGTGGCGCCCGGCCTCGGCCAGGTAGGGCAGGTCACCGGTGGCGACGAGGCCGGCGAAGTACTCGTCGGTGGAGGAGCGCCACTCCTCCTCGGTGAGCTGGTCGCGCCGCCGGGCCTCGAGCTCCTGGCCGCTCAGCGTGGCGAACCCCCACAGGTAGGTGTCGACCGCGCGCAGCAGGCGCACCGCGCGCTCCCCGGGCAGGCCGAGGCCGGCGATCGCGGCCAGGGACTGCTCGGCGTGGCGGGCCGCGTTGGGGCCGATCGGGGCCCGGGCGCCGAACTGGCCCATGATCCACAGGTGCCGCCGGCCGACCTGGAGCTGGCGGTGCAGCACGGCCTTGAGCGCCGTGCGCCAGTCGCCGCCCGGTACCTCGTCGACCAGCATCTCGCCGAGCACGTGGTCGACCATGAGGTCCACCAGGTCGTCCTTGCGCTTGAAGAACGAGTACAGGCTCATCGGCCGGGCCGAGAGCTCGGCGGCCACGCGGCGCACCGAGACGGCCTCGAGCCCCTCGCGGTCGGCGAGCCCGACGGCGCAGGCCACCACCGCCTCGCGGGTGAGCTTCTCCGGCTTCGCCGCGGCGGGGCGGGTCCAGAGCGGTCCCCGGGCGTCGGTCACGCGGCAATTGTATGGCGTACGAGATTGCGATACGGTGTATCGGTCAGCGATACGCTGTATCGCAACTCGGTACGCCGTACGGAGGAGCTGGAAGATGGCGGAGAAACTGCCCCGGGATCTGCTCGCGCTCATCGGCGCGATCCTGCTGGGCGTGTTCCTGGTCCAGATGGACTCGACGATGGTCAACATCGCGCTGGAGAGCTTCCGGCGCGACTTCGGCGCGGACCTCGGCACCGTGCAGTGGGTAAGCGCCGCGTACCTGCTGGCGATGGCCGCGGTGATCCCGGTGGCCGGCTGGGCGATCGACCGCTTCGGCGCGCGGTCGGCGTGGCTCGTCTCGCTGGGGCTGTTCACGCTCGGCTCGCTGCTGTGCGGGCTGGCCTGGTCGGCCGGCAGCCTCATCGCAATGCGGGTCGTGCAGGGCGCCGGCGGCGGGATGCTCATGCCCCTGTTCCAGACGATCATGGCCCGCCGGGCCGCCGGCCAGCAGTTCGGCCGGGTCATGGCGCTGGTCGGCGCGCCGATGCTGCTCGGGCCGGTACTGGGCCCGGTGCTCGGCGGCGTGCTGGTCGACGGCCCCGGCTGGCGCTGGATCTTCCTCGTCAACCTGCCGATCTGCGCCCTCGCGGCGTGGGCGGCCGTGCGCGTGATGCCGGTCGAGCGGATCGAGCGCCCGGCCCGCCTCGACGTGCTCGGCCTCGCGCTGCTCTCCCCCGCCCTCGTCGGCATCGTGTGGGCCCTGTCGCGGGCCGGCACCGACGGCGGCTTCGGCGCGGCGACACTGCTCGTGCTGGCGGTGGGCGTCGCCCTGCTCGGCTGGTTCGTCGTCCACGCGCTGCGGACCGCCGATCCCGTGGTCGACCTGCGGCTGTTCCGCAGCCGCGACTTCGCGGCCTCGGCGGTCGTGATGCTGCTCGGCATGATGGCCCTACTGGGCACGATCCTGCTGATTCCGCTGTACTACCAGCAGGTCCACGGCTTCTCCCCGCTGCACGCGGGCCTGCTCATGGCCCCGCACGGGATCGGTTCGGCCCTGTCGCTGATCGTCGCCGGGCGCCTCGCCGACCGCTTCGGCGCGCGCCCGGTCGCGCTCACCGGCTCGCTGCTGCTGCTCGGCGTCACCCTCACGCTGACCCGGCTCTCGGCCGGGACGGGGCAGTGGGAGATCGCGGCGCTCATCGCGCTCGGCGGCGCCGGCTTCGGCGGCGTCATCGTGGGCGCCCAGTCCGGGGTCTTCTCCGGGCTCGACCGCGCCGCGATGCCGCACGCCACCACCGCGGTGCGGGTGTTCCAGCAGGTCGGCGGCTCGTTCGGGGTGGCTGTGCTGGCGGTGGCGCTGCAGCGCAACGCCTCCGGCGCCGGCTCCCTCGACGCGCTCGGCGACGCCTTCGGCACCACCTTCTGGTGGGCCGCCGGCGCCGCCGCGCTGACGCTCGTGCCGATCCTGCTCATGCGCTCGAAGGCGCGCAAGGTCGCGGAGACCGCGGCCCCGGCCGAGCCGGCGTTGAATCCGTCATAAGACCCGTCGGGAGAAAAGTCCGAAAAGTCGCGGCGCGGAGCGCCCGACTTTTCGTGACCCGGCTTTTCGGGCTTTCGCCGTCAGGCCTGCTTCAGCTCCGGCTGCGGCCCGGCCTGGATGCGCTTCACGAAGCGGACGTTCCACAGCGCCAGCAGCACGGTCGTGGCGATGAACAGCACGGTCGAGGCCGTCACCGCGGCCGACGTCGGCAGGCTCAGCACCAGCGGGATGCGCACGATGGCGTCGAAGAGCAGCCCGGCGCCCCAGGCCGCGGACATGATGCGGAAGTTGCGCCGGAAGCCGGGCAACTGCTGCCACCGCTGCTCGAACTCCGCGGCCCGGTCCGGGTCGCCCTCCTGCATGCGCAGCGCGGCGTAGAAGATCAGCGGGCGGCCCACGAAGCACGAGACCAGGAAGGCCAGGCCGGCGATGCCGGTGCCGAAGGACTCCTTGACGAGCAGGAACTTGGGCGAGCCGGTCAGGAACGACAGGCCCAGGCCAACGAGGAACACGCCGAGCATCACGGCCGCGAAGACGTCGAACTTGCGGGTGCGGGCCGCGACCCACACGACCCGCACGAGGGCGGCGAGGGACCCGCAGAGCAGGGCCACGTAGTCGCTCGCACCGAGCCAGTGCGCGACGAAGTAGGCGGCCAGCGACAGGCCCACGTCCCACAGCAGCGAGGCGAGAATGGTGAGGAGGCCGGGGGTCTTGTTCATCGCGCGTCTCCGATCCAGCGACCGTGGAACCCGGCCGGCACCCGGCGCGGGAGATGGACAGTGGCGACCGGGCCCGCGGCCAGGCCGGTGGCGTCGTGCACGAGCAGGCGGGAGGCGACGTCCGGGTCGTCGTGGGTGGCGATGGACACCAGCCACCCGTCGTCCTCGGCGTTCGACTCCACAGTGGACACGAACACCGCCTCGCCGACGTGCCAGCCGGCGCCGAGGGAGCAGGTGTCGACCGTGCCGGAGACCTCGTCGTACTTCAGCACCGTGTCGGCCTCGACGGCGTACAGGTACCGGTTGGGCCGCCCCGTCAGCGTGTCGGCGATCGTGGGGAACTCGATCTGCCGGTCGTCGCGCCCCTCCTCGCGGACGCGGCCGGACGCCGGGTCGAACGTCCAGCGGTGCAGCCGGCGGTGGTCCCCGGCGTGCCGGACCGCGTCAAGCACGACCCGCCCGGCCGCGTCCTCGCGGGCGTTGCCGACGTGGAAGACGTAGCAGGGCTCCACCTCGAACCACCGCACGACGCCGCCCGACTTGGGCATCACGCCGATCCTTGCGCCGTAGTCGTCGCTCCAGCGGTACGGCATGGTCTTGCCGAGCAGGTCGGCGTCGAAGACCATCGGCAGGTCGAGCCAGACGATGTGGTGCTCGGTCACGGCGAAGTCGTGCATCATCGTCGGGCCCGGCACCTCGATCTCGCGGCTCTCCACGAGCCGGCCGTCGGCGTCGAGCCGGTGGTACGTCAGGTACGGCGGCAGCGCACTGTAGCCGAAGAAATGAAGATCACCGCTGGCCGGATCCTCCTTGGGGTGCGCCGTCATCGCGGTGGTGAGCCGGCCGCCGAAGTCGCAGGGGCCGAGCACGCCGAGCTCGCGGTCGATCTCGACCGGCAGCGCCGCCTCGACGAGCGCGAAGAGACGGCCGGCGTGGTGCAGCACCGACGTGTTCGGCTCGCCCTCGGCGTCGACCCAGCGGTTGCGGTACCACTCGGCGTGCCCGTCGCGCAGCCGGACGCCGTGCAGCATGCCCCGGCCGAGGAACCAGTGCGGCGCGAAGTCGCCCGGGCGCGGGTTCGGGCCGTTGCGGAAGTACCGCCCGGTGAGCTCCGGCGGGAGGGCCCCCTCGACCGGGAGATCACGGGCCTCGATCTCGTCCGGCACCGGGCTGGTGTACCCGCGCTCGTCGTCATCCATATGAAAACTTTTACATGTCATGTCTGACATGTCAATACCGTCATGTCGCGTTCGACATGTCGGATACGACAGGTTAGGCTTGTCGCATGTCCCTCCGCCACGCCCTGCTGGGGCTGCTCGCCGACACCCCGCAGAACGGGTACGACCTCACCAAGCGCTTCGAGGAGACGCTCGCGGGCCACGCGTGGAACGCCGGCCACAGCCAGATCTACCCGGAGCTCAAGCGCATGACGGCCGACGGGCTCGTCGAGGTCGTGGACGAGGGTTCGCGGGGCAGCAAGGTGTACGGCGTGACCGACGCCGGCCGCGGGGAGCTGCGCCGGTGGATGTTCAGCCCGCTCGGCGAGGCCCCGGCCCGCAACGAGTTCGTGCTGCGCCTGTTCATGCTGTCCTCGCTCGACCTGCCCGACGTGCGCGTGCTCGTGGATCAGATGGCCGGGCAGAGCGACGAGGCGGTCGGCGAGCTGGACCAGGCGATCAAGACCATCGAGGAGTTCACGCCCCCGGGCCAGCCGCACGGCTACGCGCGCTTCGCCGCCGAGTTCGGGCGGCGGTACTACGCGCTGCAGCGCGACTGGGCCCGCTGGGTGCTCGAGCAGCTGGAGCGGGACCCCGCTACGCCTGACGCGTCGGCAGTACGACCAGCTGACGCAGGTTGACGTGCCGCGGCCGGCTGACCGCGTAGGCGATCAGGTCGGCCACGTCGGCGGCGGCGAGCGGGCCGATCGCGCCGAACATGCCGGCGAGCTGCCCGGACAGCTCGGGGTTGTCGATGTGCCCGCCCAGCTCGGTGTCGGTCAGGCCCGGCTCGATGTTCGTCACCCGCACGTCCCGCGGCCCGAGCTCCGTGCGCAGCGTCGCCGACAGGTGCGTGAGCGCGGCCTTCGTCGCGCCGTAGACGGCGTAGGCCGGGAACGCCACGTGCGCGCCGATCGACGAGACGTTCACCAGGTCGGCCGGGCGCCCCGCCGCCGCGGCGGCGACGAGGTCGGGCCCGAAGCCGCGGATGATGCGCAGCGCCCCGGTCAGGTTCGTGTCGATCATCCGCACCCACTCGTCCTCGCGGCCGGCGTCGAGCGGGTTCGGCAGCATCACGCCGGCCGCGTTGACCACCAGGTCGACCGGGCCGACGGCCTCGTGCACGGTCCGCACGGCGGCCGCGACCGCGCCCGGATCGGTGATGTCGGCCACCACGGGCAGGCCGCCGGTCGCCGCGGCCAGCTGTTCGAGCCGGTCCCGGCGGCGGGCCAGCAGGGCCACCCGGGCGCCCGCGGCGGCCAGGAGCTCGGCGGTGGCCGCACCCATCCCGCTGGCGGCGCCGGTGACGAGGGCGGTGCGGTCCTTCAGGTTCGCGTATTCGCTCATGGGTTCAGGCTCGGGCCCGCGGCCGGTCCGGCCCAGGGTGCGGTTGTACCCAGGGTCTGGCAGGACCAGGATCGGGGCATGGAGCAGATCGGGGAGTTCCTCAGGTCGCGGCGGGCCCGCATCCGGCCCGAGGACGCGGGGCTGGCGCAGTACGGGCGGCGCCGGGTGCCGGGGCTGCGGCGGGAGGAGCTGGCGCAGCTGGCCGGGGTGAGCGTCGACTACTACGTCCGCCTCGAGCAGGGGCGCACCCCCAACGTCTCCGATGCGGTGCTGGATGCGATCGGAAGGGCGCTGCGGCTGGACGGCACCGAGCGCGAGCACCTCTCGGCGCTGGTGCGAGGCACAACCGGTACAGCTGCCGCGTCTGAACAAACGGTGCGCGACGGCGCGTTGCGAATGCTCGCGATGATGGCGGACACGCCCGCGTTCATCCTCGGGCGGCGGATGGACGTGCTGGCCTGGAACGCCCTCGCGGGGGCGATCGGCGGCTTCGCGCCCGGGTTCAACGTGGTCCGGCACACCTTCTGCGACCCGGCCGCCCGCGACTTCTACGCCGACTGGGCCACCGTGGCCGGCGAGGCGGTCGCCTACCTGCGCCTGGACGCCGGGCGGCACCCCGGCGACCCGCTCCTGGCCGAGCTCGTGGCCGAGGTGTCCGCGGCCGGCCCCGGGTTCGCCGCGCTGTGGGCCCGCCACGACGTGCGCGAGAAGACGCACGGCGACAAGCTGATCGAGCACCCGTCGCTCGGGTCGCTCGCGTTCTCGTACGAGACGCTGCGCTGGCCCGGCGACGAGGACCAGCTGCTCGTCGTCTACACCGCCGCCGAGGGCTCCCGGACGCTCGAGGTCGTTCAGCGCATCCCGCGGTAGGCGCCGCGCAGGCGGTCGAGGCGCTGGCGCTGCTCGTAGGTGGCGCCGAGGCTGATCAGCAGCACGCCGGTGCCGGTGAACAGCAGCAGCATCATCCAGAACGGCAGGCCGATGCGGAACAGCTCGTTCACCGTCGCGATCACCGTCACCGTGGCGCCGACCGCGACCGGGGCCTTCTGCTGGCGGGCGGCGCCGATCGCCACGCAGATGACGCCGGCCAGGATGAGCAGCACTTGGCGCAGCTCCGGCGAGTCGGGCTGGGCCACGGCGATCGCCAGGCTGGGGCCGAAGCCGGCCACGAGCGCCGGGCCGTAGGCGAGCCAGCTGCCCAGCTCCGGCCGGTTGCGGATCTCGATCAGGCCGGTGATGAGGGCGAGAGCGGCGAACGGCAGCGTGTACGCCTCCGGGACCGCGACCCGCACGGTGATGAGCAGCAGCCAGATCGCCAGCAGCTCGGCGATCGACGCGGCGATGATGAGGATCGTGCGCTGGCGCCCGCTGCGGCCCTTGCGCGCCGCCGACAGGCCGAGGATCGCCCCGACGGCAGTCAGGGCGGCCGCGGTGTGCGCCGGCGAGCCGAGGGTGAGCAGCACCGCGATGCCGGCGCCGGCGTACCCGGCCGCCTCGACCGTCATCGCCTCGCGGTTGATGCTGTCGCTCGGCCGCAGGCGGGGCAGGGCGGCGCCGAGCACCAGCAGCGCGGTCGCCACGATGAGCAGCGGGAACGCGCACTGCTTCAGGCCCAGGCCGGCCGCGAGCCCGGCGGCGATGGCGAAGCCCTCGGCGGTCGAGGCGGCCACGTGCCAGCCGAGGATCCGGCCGTTCGGGGTCTTGCCCCAGATGCCGCCGATCGCGCCGACCACGACCGAGCCGGCCAGCCAGGTCAGCGTCTGGCTGCGGGTGGCCAGGCTGCCGGCCCCGCCCGCCCCCGCGGCCAGCACCGCGATGACGAACACCAGCCGGCGCGCACCGATCATGAGCCGGGCGTCGGGGCTCGCGGGCGACGGCGGCACGGTGAGGGCCAGGCCGAGCCCGGCGATCGTGGCCACCAGCAGGGCCAGGGTCGGCTGCACCGGCCACGGCGCGGCGAGCGCGGCCGGGGCGATGAGCAGGGTCAGGGCCGCGCCGGGCACCACGATGGCGACCGCCCGGTTGGCCACCGCCTGCGCGTCGCCGCCCAGCCCCACCGCCATCAGGGCGGCGGCGACGGTGAGCAGGAAGGCGCCCAGCACGTGGGTACTGTTGCCGGCGTACTGCGTCAGCGACCCCAGGTCCGCGGCGCTCTCCGGGGTGCCGGTCCAGGGGTGCTGGACCCAGCGGTACGGCCCGGCGAGCGCGGCGAACAGCGCGGGCGCGAGGAACACCACGACGATCGCGGCCGGGATGCCGGCGGCCGCGGCGACGCCGAGCGCGAAGTTGCGCGGGATCCGCTGCTGGTGCCGCGACGGGTCCCAGCGCACCGGGCGGCCGCCGCGGTCCGGCCGGAAGCGCCCGTACTCGGGCTCCGTGGGGCGGTACCAGTTGGCCCGCAGCAGCTCGGCCAGCACCCCGAGCAGGGCGGCGGCCGCGGCGTAGACGACCGCGCCGTCGCGCTGGACCACGAGCGCCACCAGCGCGATCGTGGTCGCGGAGACCGCGACGCCGGTGCTGACGTACGGCATGTAGCCGGGCGCCTGCTGGGCCGAGGCCGCGGCGGCGGCCAGGCCCACGGCGGCGGTCGCGAGCGCGGCGATGAGGATCGTGCTGGGCCGGTCCGGGTGCAGGCTGCCGACCATCGCCGCGGCCGCTCCGGTGAACGCGAACAGCGCGCCGGCCACCCCGGCCCCGCCGACGACGGTCAGCGGGCCGCCGTCGACGTCCTCGTCGTCGACGTCCTGGCCGGCCGGGCGGTCGGAGGCCTCGCGCCGCAGGGCCACGGTGCGGGCCAGGCCGGCGATGAGCGCGCCGCTGACGCCGAGCGCGGCGAGGGTGCCGGCGGTGGCGCCGGGGCGCACGAGGCTCCCACCGGCCGCGAAGAGCCCGGCCACGAGGGCCGCGCCGAGGCGCGTGTAGACGCCGCGCCAGCTGCGGGCGAAGGACGCCCACGCGGCGACGCCGGTGGCCGCGGCCCAGCCGATCACCATCGGCGCCTGCCAGCCCAGGCCCAGCCCGACCGGGGCGCCGAGGGTGGCGAGCACGAGGGCGGCCGAGGCGATGTCGTCGCCGTACGGCTGCGGCAGCGCGATCGCGGCCGCCCCGGCGAGCAGCAGCAGGGCGACCGGGATCTGCCAGCCGAACTCGGCGAGCCCGTGCGCGCTCTGGGCCCACCGGGCGTCCAGCGGGGCGCGCCACATCGGGTCGGCGGCCCGGATCACGCCGACGGCGCCGATCACTGACAGGGCGCCCGCGTACAGCCCCGTGCCGAAGCCGACCATGGCGGCGCCCGCGACCGGGCCGCGCCGCCACTCCTCCGGCAGCGACGAGCGGGCCGCGACCGCGACGAGGAACACGAGCAGGGCGAGGGTGACCACCTCGATCCCGGAGGCGGCCAGCGACACGGCCCGGGCCACCGCGCCGATCGCGGCGATGGTGACGGCCGCGGCGGCGGCGTCGGAGCCGGTGAACTCGACGCCGAAGGTCTGCCGGTCGTCCATCCGCGGCGCCGCCCACAGCGTCACCGCGGCGATCACCATGAGCAGGCCGATGACGAGGTCGATGGTGGTGGCGCCCTCGGCGATCACGGTGGCGAGGCCGACCGCGAGCGCGGCGGCGGTGGCCCCGGCCAGCAGCGGCACGCTGGGCTCGCCGCCGCGGGCGACCTGGGTCAGCGCGGCCACCGCGAGGCTGACCGCGAGCGCGAGGAAGCTCATCACCAGCACGACGGTCGCGCCGCCGGGCAGGTCGCCGAAGACGATCGCGGCGGCGGCCGCGGCCGCGCCGGGCAGGGCGAAGAGCGCGCCGCCGGCCGCGGCGTCGGCGACCCGCTGGGTGACCGCGAGCCGGTCGCCGTCGGTGTGGTGCGGGCGCGGCAGCCAGGCGATCGCGGCCCCGGCGACGGTGATCGCGGTCAGCGTGAGCGCGGTCGCGCCCGGGCGCACCAGGGCGGCCGCGGCCGCGTAGAGGCCGAGCCCGAGCGCGGCGCCGAGGCAGACCCAGGCGGTGTGCGGGGCGCGGACGCGCAGCGCCAGGGCGCCGGCCACGATCGCCGCGCTGACCGCCAGGGCCGGGATCGCCAGCCAGCTCAGGCCGAGCGCGGCGGGCGCGACGAGCAGGGTCAGGGCCGCGCCGACGACGGCGATGTCGATCCGCAGCTCGTCCGGGGCCACCTGCGGGCCGATGCCGTCGCGCAGCGGGACGCCCACCGGCTCGCTGCGGCCGCTGAGCATCAGGATGCAGGCGCCGGTGAGCAGCAGGATCGCGATGACGTACTGCCAGCCGTCCAGGCCGACGGCGGCGTGGATGCGGCTCTCGTACGTGCTCAGATCCGCGTCCCAGACCGGCCACGCGGCCCGCAGCGGCGCGGCGATGCCCGGGAAGGCCCGCACCAGCACCAGCAGCGCCGCGCCGGCGGCCGACACCGACACGGCGTAGCGGGGGCCGCGGCGCGCGTCGGCGGGCAGCAGCGGTACCCCGGCGGCCGCGACCGTCACCGCGAGGGCGAGGAACAGCGGGGTCGAGCCGGGCAGCCAGACGGCCCCGACCCGCGCGATGGCGACGATGACGGCGCCGGTGGCCACGCCCGCGGCGACGTCGGGCAGCACCCCGCGGCGCCAGCTCAGCGCGCCGCCGACGCCGAGCCCGGCGGCCACGAGCATGGCCGCGGCGGCCTGCAGCGTCGGCACGCGCTCGTCGGTGGCGGCCAGCCCGACCGTGGCGGCCAGCAGCGCGACCCCGGTGGCGACGGCGAAGAGGATCCAGGCCATGTCGCGCATCAGCCCGTCGGCGATGCGGTTGGTGCGGCCGGTGTGCGCGAGCTCGTCCTCGGCGGCGGCGTCCTCGTGGTGGGCGTCGACGCGGCGCTGGATCGACTGCTTGAGCGCGACGGCGAAGGCGAGGTCGATCAGCGCCACGCCGGACAGCGCGATCGCCCACCCGGTCGGGCCGTGGATCGCGTCGTAGAACAGCAGCGGCAGTACCGGCTGCAGGGCCAGCAGCGTCGCGTAGCGGGACGCGATCAGGTGGCTCTGCATGCTGTACACGGCCGCGACCCCGGCCGTGACCAGGCAGACGAGGCCCAGATAGGTGCTGAACCGGGGCCGGTCCGCGCCCAGCAGGTGCTCCGAGCGCACAACGTAGCCGTCGAGGAGCACGAGCAGCAGGGCCACCGAGGCGACGGTCTCGGCGGTCGCGCTCAGCCCGCGCTTGACCAGCACGAGCGGCAGGGCCAGGGCGATCGCGGTGATGGCGGCCAGGGACAGCACCCGGCCGACGGTGCCGATGCTGCCGAACGCGTCGAGGGTGAGCACGATCGCGGCACCGGCCAGCAGCAGGCCGCCCAGCGCCAGGACCGACGCCTGCATGCTGCTCTCGGTCGCCTCGGGCTGGTCGCCGGCCGGGAGGCTGCGCTCGCCGGCTCGGGGCCGGCGCGGCGGGGGCACGTCGAGCGGGGCGATGCGGCTCGTGGCGGGCACGTGGCCGCTCTCGACCGCGTGCGGCGCGCGCGGGGAGAAGCGCTGCTGGCTCGGCGGTACCGGCGGCAGGGCGGTGGTGGTGGTGGCCGTCGTGGTCGTGGCCGTCGTGGCGGCGGTGACCGGCTCCGGGGGCGGGCTCACCGGCGCCGCGGCCTGGGTCACGGCCGGCGGGGCGGCCTCACGCTGGCGGCCCAGCAGCGGGCGCTTGGCCTTCGCGGCCTGGGCGGCGCGCTCGGCGTCGACCGTCGCGCGGACCTTGCGCCGGAGGCTGTCGCGTTGCGCGGAGGTGTGCGCGAGCTGCTTGCGCAGCATCTGGTGGTTCTCGGTCAGGTCGCGCTTCTTCTGTTCCAGCGCCGCGACGGTCCGCTGGAACAGGGCGAGCGCCGCCGCGTCCGGATCGTGCGGCCGGCCGCACGAACGGCAGCCGGTGGCCTCGCTGGCCGGCCCACCACACGCTGGGCACGGGTACGTCTCCACGCCACTCCTCCCCCGGTGCTCTCGGCCGGGACCCCGCGCTGCGGTGCCCCGGCCGTTCACGCCCTACTGGGAAGAATGCCTTGTTTCGACGGGCGACGAAAGCGAAGTGCCCGTTCGGGAGGTTCTCTATGAAACGACCGGACGCCCCATGCCGCGGTACTCCCAGCCGGCGGCGACCCAGACCGCCTGGTCGAGGCAGTTCCGGCCGTCGATCACGCGCTTCGCCGAGACCAGCGGGGAGAGCGAGTTCGGGTCGGTGTTGCGGAACTCCTCCCACTCCGTGAGCACGCACAGGAGGTCGGACCCGGTGACGGCGTCGTTGAGCGTCTTGGCGTAGGCGACGTCGGCGACCTCGGCCCGGGCCTGCTCCATGCCCTCCGGGTCGTAGACGGTGACCTCGGCGCCGGAGCGGGCGAGCTTGCGCACGACCGAGAGGGCCGGCGAGTCGCGCACGTCGTCGGAGTTGGGCTTGAAGGTCGCGCCCAGCACCGTGATCTTGGTGCCGGCCAGGTCGGGGCCCGCCGGGCCGTAGCCGCGGCCGAGCAGCTGGGCCGAGAGCTGGACGATCTTCTGCCGGCGGCGCTGGTTGATCAGGTCGACCTCGTGCAGGAAGCGCAGCGCCTCGCCGACGCCGAGCTCCTGGGCGCGGGCCTGGAACGCGCGGATGTCCTTGGGCAGGCAGCCGCCGCCGAAGCCGACGCCGGCGCGCAGGAACTTGTTGCCGATGCGGGCGTCGTAGCCGATGGAGCGGGCCAGCTGGGTCACGTCGGCGCCGGCCGCCTCGCAGACCTCGGCCATCGCGTTGATGAAGGAGATCTTGGTGGCCAGGAACGCGTTGGCCGCGACCTTCACCAGCTCCGCGGTGGCGAAGTCGGTGACGACGACCGGGACCTCACGGTCCTCGGTGACGGCCAGGTCGAACACGCCCTTGTGGGCCGAGTAGAGCATGCCGGTCGCCCACTCGGACTTGACGCCGAAGATGACGCGGTTGGGCCGCAGCACGTCCTCGACGGCCACGCCCTCCTGCAGGAACTCGGGGCTCCAGGCAACCTCGACACCGAGGTCGACGGTGGAGTTGCGGTCCACGAGCTGCTCGATCCACTCGGCGGTGCCGACCGGGACGGTCGACTTGCCGACGATGAGCGCCTTGCGGGTCAGGTGCGGGACCAGGTTGGACACCGCGCTCTCCACGTGGGAGAGGTCGGCGGCCATGCCGTCGGCACGCTGGGGGGTGCCGACGCAGATGAAGTGGATGTCGCCGAACTCGGCGACCTCCTCGTAGGACGTCGAGAACCGCAGCCGACCGGCCGACAGGTTCTTGCGGAGCAGCTCGTCCAGGCCGGGCTCGTGGAACGGCACGTCCCCGCCGGCCAGCTTGGCGATCTTGGCCTCGTCGATGTCGAAACCGATCACCTCATAGCCGAGTTCCGCGAAGCAGATCGCGTAGGTCGCGCCGAGGTATCCGGTGCCCAGGAAGGTCAGCCGGGGCCGCGCCGATCCAGAGGGCGCAGCTACGACGGGTGGGGTGCTGGGGTACGCGATGGTCACGCCTTAATCTCCGCTCGATCGAGGTCCGCTCGGCCGACCCTCGCCTTATGGGATCGGGCCGACGTCGCCACGGCGAGGATAGACCCTTGGCGGCAACCGTGCCTTCGGATGTTTCGTTACTCGTCGGTATGCTCACAGCGGCGGGCCGCTGAACGGAGGTTCAGCAGCGCTGTGACGAGGGGGTTTACCGTGTTCGAGGCCTATTCGCTGCCCGAGGAGCACATCGCTGTGCGTGAGGCGGTGCGTGCAGTGTGTGACGGAAAGGTCGCACCGAACGCGGCGACTGCGGACGAAACGAGCGAGTTCCCCCAGGCTTCGTACGATGCGCTGCGTGCCGCCGACTTCCACGCTCCGCACATCCCGGAGGAGTACGGCGGCGCCGGCGCGGACGCCCTCGCCACCGCGATCGTGATCGAGGAGGTCGCCCGCGCCTGCGCCTCCTCCTCGCTCATTCCCGCCGTGAACAAGCTCGGCACCATGCCTCTCCTCCTGGCCGGCTCCCACGAGCTCAAGCAGCGCTACCTGTCCCCGGTCGCCCGCGGCGACGCGATGTTCTCGTACTGCCTGTCCGAGCCCGAGGCGGGCAGCGACGCGGCGGGCATGAAGACCCGCGCCGAGCTCGACGGCGACACGTGGGTGCTCAACGGGGTCAAGCGCTGGATCACCAATGCCGGGGTGAGCGAGTACTACACCGTCTTCGCTGTCACGGATCCGACCGCGCGCTCGCGGGGCATCTCGGCGTTCGTGGTCGAAAAGTCCGACCCGGGTGTGAGCTTCGGCGCACCCGAGAAGAAGCTCGGCATCAAGGGCAGCCCGACGCGCGAGGTCTACCTCGACAACGTCCGCATCCCGGCCGACCGCATCATCGGCGACCCGGGCACCGGCTTCGGTACGGCCATGCGCACGCTCGACCACACGCGCGTCACGATCGCGGCGCAGGCCCTGGGCATCGCGCAGGGTGCGCTCGACTTCGCGCTGGGTTACGTACAGGAGCGCAGGCAGTTCGGCAAGGCGATCGCCGACTTCCAGGGCATCCAGTTCATGCTGGCCGACATGGGCATGAAGCTGGAGGCGGCGCGCCAGCTCACCTACGCGGCGGCCGCGAAGTCGGAGCGCGGCGACGCCGACCTGACCTACTTCGGCGCGGCGGCCAAGTGCTTCGCCTCGGACGCGGCGATGTCCATCACAACGGACGCGGTCCAGCTCCTGGGCGGCTACGGCTACACGAAGGACTTCCCGCTGGAGCGCATGATGCGCGACGCGAAGATCACCCAGATCTACGAGGGCACGAACCAGGTTCAGCGGATCGTGATGGCCCGGCAGCTCCTGCAGGGCTGAGGACCGCTGTTCGGCAGCGGTCTATCATGGCCCGCCGTGCTCACAAACGAACAGATCATCGGACAGGCCCTGGATCGGATCGAGGCAGGGTACGTCTTCCCGGCGAAGGTCGCGGACATCGACGCCGCGATCCGGGGTCGTCTCGCGGCCGGCGAGTACGACGACCTGGACGGGCCGGCGCTCTGCGCGACGGTGACCGCGCACCTTCAGGCGGCGTGCCCGGACAAGCATCTGCGGCTGCTGTGGACGGACGAGCCGCAGTCGCTGGATCCAGCGGACGAGGACGGCGGGCGGGCCGCGTTCCTCGCGCTGCTCAGGGCGGAGAACCAGGGGGTCCGCCGGGTCGAGCAGCTGGACGGGAACGTCGGGCTCATCGACCTGCGGCGCATCGCGTACGCCGACGAAGGGGCCGGCACGATCGGCGCGGCCATGCAGCTGGTCGCCCACAGTTCCGCGCTCATCCTGGACCTGCGCGCCTGCGCCGGTGGGGCACCGGAGGGGGCCGCGATGTGGTGCAGCTACTTCTTCCGCGACGACCAGGTGCACCTCAACGACTTCTACGAGCGGTCCACCGGCGCCACCCGCCAGTTCTGGACGACCGCGTACCTTCCCGCGCCGCGCTATGCGGACCGCCCGGTCTATGCGCTCACCAGCGCGGTTACGTTCTCCGGGGGCGAGGACGTGGCGTACACCCTGCAAGCGCACGGCCGGGCCGTCGTCGTCGGTGAGACGACCCGTGGCGGCGCGCATCCGACGGACCGCCACCCGGTCACCGAACACATCCTCGTGACCGTGCCGACCGCCCGGACCATCAACAGCGTCACCGGCACCAACTGGGAAGGCGTGGGCGTGGTCCCCGATATCTCCGTCCCGGCCGACCAGGCACTCGACACGGCACTCAAGGCCATCTCGGGCGCGTAGGCGCGGCCGCGCCGGCGGCGCTCGGCCGGACGCGGGGCTCGGGTCCACCCGAGCCCCGCGCGGCGGTTCAGTGCCAGGTGCGGCCGAACTCGACGAAGCAGATGCCGGTGCCGTCGTACGTCGCCGCGTCGCCCTCGCCCCGGTGCGCCGCGATGATCTGGGCGGCGACGACCGCCGCCTGCCTCTCGGCGACGACCCCCGCCTTGGGCGTGCCGACACTCGTCGCGTCGCCGACCGCGTAGACACCGCCCGCTGTGCGCCGATGGCTGAGCGGCCGGCTCAGCGGGCCGCGTGCTCGGCGCGGGCCGGCGCGCCCACCTCGTGCAGGTACTGCAGGGCCTGCCGGTACGACGTCGTGAGGCTTGTCTCCTCGTAGGCAACGCCGAGGTCGGCGCAGTACGCCCGCACGATCGGCTGGGCCTTGCGCAGGTTGGGCGTCGGCATGCCCGGGAACAGGTGGTGCTCGATCTGGTAGTTCAGGCCGCCCAGTGCGATGTCGGTGATCCGGCCGCCGCGGACGTTGCGGGACGTGAGCACCTGCTTGCGCAGGAAGTCCTCGTCCCCGGCCGGGTGCGGCATGCCCTTGTGGTTGGGGGCGAACGTCATGCCGAGATACACCCCGAACAGCGCCTGGTGTACCAGGAGGAAGGCGACGGCCTGCAGCGGCGACAGGACGACCAGCAGCGCCGCGAGGTAGGCGCCGGCGTGCAGGACCAGCAGCACGCTTTCCAGGAGCGGGCGCTTCACGGTGCCGTTGCGCAATGCCTTGATGCTGGACACCTTGAGGTCGATGGCGAGCAGGGTGAGCAGCGGGAAGAACAGCGCGGCCTGGTGCCGGGTGATGAAGCCCTTCAACCCGCGCCGCCCCAGGGCCGACTCGGTGGCCCAGATGAGCACCTCGGGCGCGACGTCCGGGTCGAGGTCGTCGTGGTTGGGGTTGTTGTGGTGGCGGGTGTGCTTGTCCATCCACCAGCCGTAGCTCATGCCGACGACGAGGTTGGCGGCGATGCGTCCGGCGATCTCACCGGGGCGTTTGGTGCGGAAGACCTGGCGGTGGGCCAGATCGTGCGCCACGAGGCCGACCTGGGTGAACGTGACGGCCAGGAACGCGGCCGTGACCATCTGCCACCACGACGAGCCGATGAGGAAGAAGGCGGTCCAGCCGCCGAGGAACATCAGCGTGACGACGCTCAACCGGGCGAGGTAGTAGGCGGGCCGGCGCCGCATCAGCCCTTCGTCGTTGATCCGGCGGGCCAGGACGGCGAAGTCGCTGCCGGCGGTGGTCCGCGGAGGCCTTGGCGTGACCGCCGATGTCAGGGTGATCGTCATCCTTTTATCAAATCGCCTTCGGAGCCGGCCGTCAGGAGCGCTACCGCCTGCGGTCCGAGTGGTGCTGGCACCACCATCGCGGCGCGCCGAGGCCGGCGGTGTACGAAACTGTTGACGTGGCCGGCCGATGGGTGTGCGGATGGGCGCGGCGCGGTGTGCGCGGCGTGCTGAGCGGTATGGCCGCGATCGGGCTGGCCTTCACCAACATCCTGCTGCTGTTCGTGTCGATCGTCGTGCTGGCCCTGACGCCGGTGCCGTACCTCGGCCTCGCGCTGGTGCCCTGGACGATGACGCTGGTCCGGATGCGCACCGACCTGGAGCGCCGACGCGCCTCACGGACCGGCGTTGCGGTGACACGCCCGTACCATCCGCCGCCGGAACCGGCCGTCGCCGGCGTCTGGCCGCGCTTCCGGTGGATCGTGACCGACCCGGCCACCTGGCGCGACCTCGCCTGGCTCGCCCCCGAAGCGGTCGTCGGGTTCGGTCTCGGAACGATCGGCGTACTCGTGCCGCTGTACGGGCTCGCGGGGCTGACGCTGACGCCGGTTTGGATCTGGCTCGGCACCGGCTGGTACGGCTACGGCGCCATCTGGTCCGCCGCCACATGGCCCGCCGCCCTGCTCTGCCTGCCTCAGGGCGCCGTCATCCTGGCCGGCGGCCTGTGGCTGGCGCCCTGGCTGCGCCGCGTCGACGCCCGCTTCACCCGGCTGTTCCTCGCCCCGACCAGAAACGCGGAACTCCGGCTGCGCGTCACGCAACTCACGATCACGCGCGCCGACACCGTGGACGCCCAGGCAGCCGAGCTGCGCCGCATCGAACGCGACCTGCACGACGGCGTCCAGGCCCGCCTCGTGTCACTCAGCCTGATCATCGGCCTGGCCGACACTCTGATCGACCGGAAGCCGGCCGAGGCCCACAAGCTCCTCGCCGAGGCCCGCGAATCGAGCACCACGGCCCTGGTCGAGCTGCGCCACCTCGTCCGGGGCATCCACCCGCCGGTGCTCGCCGAGCGCGGCCTGGGCGGCGCCGTCCGGGCGCTCGCGCTCAGCCTGCCCATCCCCATCGCCGTCGAGGTCGAGCTGTCGGGACGGCCCGACACACCCGTGGAGTCCGCGGCGTACTTCGCCGTCGCCGAGGCCCTGACCAACCTGATCCGTCACAGCCGCGCCCACTGCGGATCCGTATCGCTGCGGCACAGGGACCGCACCTTGACCATCGTCGTCACCGACGACGGCGCCGGAGGCGCCGACCCCGCCGCCGGGACGGGGCTGCGCGGCATCGAACGCCGCCTCGCCGCGTTCGACGGCACGGTCACACTGTCGAGCCCGGCCGGCGGGCCCACCGTCATCACCATGGAGATGCCGTGCGCACTGTCATCGCCGAGGACCACGCCCTCCTCCGGGACGGGCTGACCCGGCTGCTCCAAGCTTTCGACTTCGAGGTCGTCGCCACGGTCGACAACGGCCCCGACCTGCTGCCCGCCCTGCTGGCCCACGAGCCCGAGGTGGCCGTCATCGACGTCCGCCTGCCACCGACCTTCACCGACGAGGGCCTCCAAGCGGCGATCGCGGCCCGGAACCAGCGTCCCGGCCTGCCGGTCCTCATGCTCTCCCAGCACGTCGAGCCGCTCTACGCCCGGGAGTTGCTCAGCACCCCGCACGGCGGCATCGGATACCTGCTCAAGGACCGCGTGTCCGACGTCGGCGAGTTCGTCGAGGCCGTCCGCCGGGTCGCCGGGGGCGGCACCGCCATGGATCCGGAGGTGATCTCCCAGCTCCTCGTCCGCCGGGAGCCGCTGGCGGTGCTCACCGCCCGGGAGCGCGAGGTGCTCGGCGAGATGGCCGAAGGCCGCTCCAACGCGGCGATCGCGGTCAAGCTCCGCATCACCGAGAAGGCCGTGAGCAAGCACATCAACAACATCCTCACCAAGCTCGAGATGCCACCCTCCGACGACGACAACCGCCGGGTGCTTGCCGTCCTGGCCTATCTCAACGGCTGAACACCGGGGTCCGGGGAGTCCCCGGCCGGACCGGGCCGCCGAGGTCTTCTGGCGCCACGGCTACGAGGGCGCGTCGCTGAGCGCCCTCACCGGCG
>NZ_JBEZDS010000014.1:0-36015 GCF_040648435.1 Dactylosporangium sp. NPDC049140
GTGAGCACGCCGGTGCACGGCGGGACCAAGGCGCTCAAGGCGGCCGCGTCCGCGTCCGACAACGCCCAGTGCAGCCAGACCGTGGCCGTGCAGCCCAACCGCACGTACACGCTGACCGCCTGGGTCCAGGGCAGCTACGCGTTCCTCGGCGCCACCACGGGGGCGGGCGACGTGAGCACGTGGTCGCCCGGGTCCGGCTCGGCCTGGACGAAGCTGACCGTCACCGTCAGCACCGGCAGCGCCACCTCGATCAAGGTGTGGGTGCACGGCTGGTACGGCACCGGCACGATCTACGCCGACGACATCACGCTCGTCTGAGGCGGCCTACGCGGCGGCGCTGAGAACTTCCAGCGCCGCCGCCAGGTCGGCCGGGTACTCGCTCAGGAACGAGACGAACTCGCCGTGGCGCGGGTGCGCGAAGCCCAGCTCGCGGGCGTGCAGCCACTGCCGCGAGAGCCCGAGCCGGGCGGCCAGGGTCGGGTCGGCGCCGTAGGTCACGTCCCCCACGCACGGGTGTCGCAGCGCCGAGAAGTGCACCCGGATCTGGTGGGTGCGCCCGGTCTCCAGATTCACGTCGAGCAGGCTCGCGGCCGGGAACGCCTCGATCGTGTCGTAGTGGGTGACGCTCGGCCGGCCGCCGGAGACGACCGCGAACTTGTAGTCGTGGTTCGGGTGCCGGTCGATGGGCGCGTCGATCGTGCCGCGCAGCGGGTCCGGGTGGCCCTGGACCACGGCGTGGTAGCGCTTCTCGACCTCGCGGGCCTTGAAGGCGCGCTTCAGGGCGCTGTACGCGATCTCGCTCTTGGCCACGACCATCAGCCCGGTGGTGCCGACGTCGAGCCGGTGCACCACGCCCTGCCGCTCGGCCGCGCCGCTGGTGGCGACCGTCTGGCCCATCGCCGCCAGCCCGCCGATCACCGTCGGCCCGGTCCAGCCCGGGCTCGGGTGCGCCGCCACGCCGACCGGCTTGTCGACCACCACGATGTCGTCGTCGCTGTAGACGATCCCGAGGCCGTCGACGGGCACGGCCTCGACCGCCATCACCCCGGCGGGGGCCGGCAGCGTCACCTCCAGCCAGGCGCCCGCGCGGACCTTGTCCGACTTCGGCCGCACCTCGCCGTCCACCGACACGTCCCCGGCCTCGACCAGGTCGGCCGCGGTGGTGCGGCTGAGCCCGAAGAGGCGGGTGAGGGCCTGGTCGAGCCGTGTGCCGTCCAGGCCGTCGGGCACCGGCAGCGAGCGGACCTCACGCATCTTTGCGGGCCCGGGTCCCGTCGCGGCGCCGCCCCATGAACTCGAGCAGGATCGCCAGCGCCACGCCGACGGTCAGGGCCGAGTCGGCGATGTTGAACACCGGGAAGTGCCCGGCGTGGTCGTCCAGGAAGCTGAACATGTCCACGACGTGCCCCCGGAACGGCCCCGGGGCGCGGAAGAGCCGGTCGCCGAGGTTGCCCGCGGCGCCGCCCAGCACGAGCCCCAGAGCGACCGCCCAGGCGGTCGACACCGTCCCGCGGATCATCCAGAACAGCCAGCCGACCACGCCGAGCGCGATGATCGGGAAGATCCACGTGTGATCTTGGAGCATGCTGAACGCGGCCCCGCTGTTGCGGGTGTAGATCACGTAGATGAGGCCGCCGAACAGCTTCACCGGGTCGCCGTGGGCGATGGTCGAGGTCGTCCACTGCTTCACGGCCAGGTCGATGCCGACGATCGCCACGGCGACGAGGCCGAAGACGGACCAGGCCCGGGTCCGCGCGGCGGATGGGCCGGCCGCGGGGGTCGCGGGGTCCACGGCCGTCGGCTCGGCCCGGTCCTGGGTGGGCTCCTGGGTGGTCAGCGCCGCTCCTCCAACTGCTTGCAGGTGACGCAGAGCGTAGCGGACGGGAACGCGGCCAGGCGCTCCACGGGGATGGGGTTGCCGCACTTCTCACACCAGCCGTAGCCGCCCTCGTCGAGCCGCTCCAGCGCCCGCTCGACCTGCAGGATGCGGTCGGCCAGGTTGTTGGCGATGGTGATCTCCTGCTCGCGCTCGCCGGTCTTCGTGCCGGTGTCGGCCTGGTCGTCGCCGGCGGAGTCGGTGAGGCGGTGCTGCTGCAGCTCACGGATGTCCACCATGGCCTGCTCGTGCTCGCCCTTGAGCTCGTCGCGGCGCTCGATCAGCGCCACCCGGATCTTCTCCGTCTCGGCGGCGGTGCGCGTTCCACGGGCGGGCTTCGTCGCCCCAGCGGTCTTGGCCGCGGTGGTCTTCGGTTCGGCGGTCTTGGCCATCGTGGCTCCCTTGGCCGCACGGGCGGCGATTGACGTGGTCGGCGCTGTCGTGGTGCTGATACTGCCGGCCTTGCGGGCCGGGGCCCGTTTCGCCGGTGCGGCCTTGGCGGCCGGCGCCGCCTCCGCCGGCTTCGTGCCGGCCGCTCCGGTGGCGGCCGCCTCTGTCGCCCGGTTCGGCGTCCCGGCTTGCCGAGAGGCGGGTTTCTGTGCTGTTGTCACAGTGGCCCCTCCCGTCACATCGGCGGCCTTGCTCCGCCCGGCACCGCTCGCTGACCGCCTCGTCGGCACGGCATCAGCCCGCTCGGCCATGGCTCCCCCAGATGCAAAATGGGCGCGCGACGCGCGGTCGCGCACTCCAGTGGCTGGCAAGGATACGGAATGTACACGCGTCCGACAAACGCGCCACTCGTATTCCGACCAATTTGATCAATTATTGGCGCCGATCATCGCCATGTTCGGCAAACCAGCGAGCGAGTCGCCCCCGCCTGCTCACGGCCCGCAGCCGTTGCTCCGCGGCATCGCGAACCTGCTCGGTGGTGACGATCAGGAGGCTGTCACGGGTCTTCAGGCGGGTCTCCGGCGCCGGCACGAACGCACCGCCGTCGCGCAACACCAGCGTCACGACCGCACCGAGAGGCAATCGTAACTCGTCCACGTGCACGCCGTTGAGCTTCGAGCCCTCCGGCACCTCGACCTGCAGCAGATCCGCGCCCATGCGCTCCAGGGGTGCGGCCTCCACCTGCAGGTCGGTGGGCTCGGCGGGCGCGGTGACCCCGAGCAGGCGCGCCGCCGGCGGCAGCGTCACGCCCTGAGCGGCCGTGTAGATCACGACAAGCACGAAGACGACGTTGAACAGGTCCTGGGCGCCCGGCAGCCGGGCCGAGAGCGGGATCGTGGCGAGCACGACGGGCACCGCCCCCCGCAGGCCCGCCCAGGACAGGAACGCCTGGTCCCGCCATCCGAAACCGTTCGCGGTGAGCAGGAACGGGGCGCTGCTGACCACCACCGACAGCGGGCGGGCCAGCAGCACCAGGACCAGGCCGACGACCAGGGCGGTGAGCACCGCCCCGCCGAGCTCGCTCGGCGAGGCGAGCAGGCCCAGCAGCACGAACAGGCCGATCTGGGCGAGCCAGGCCAGCCCGTCGGCGAAGCCGAGCATGGCGCGCCGGTGCGGCAGGCGGGCGTTGCCGAGGACGACGCCGGTGACGTACACGGCCAGGAAGCCGGAGGCGTGGGCGACGGCGCCGGCGGCGTAGGCGAGCACGGTCAGGCCGATCGCGGCGAGCGGGTAGAGCCCGGCGGAGGGCAGCGCGGCCCGGCGCAGCGCCCAGGCGCCGCCGAACCCGGCCAGCAGCCCGACCGCGGCGCCGGCGACGAGCTCGTAGGCGACGAGGGCCAGCTCCTCGTACCAGGGGTGCTGGCCGAGCCGCGGCGCCGAGAGCATCACAACGAGGATGACCACGGGGGCGTCGTTGATGCCCGACTCCGCCTCCAGCAGCGCGGCGAGGCGCGGCCGGACCGGGACCCGGCGCAGCGTGGAGAAGACCGCGGCCGCGTCGGTGGAAGAGAGCACGGCGCCGTACAGCAGCGCCTGCTGCCACCCGATGCCCAGCGCGAAGTGGACGACCGCCCCGACCACGGCGATGCTGACCCCCACCCCGACGGTGGAGAGCACCAGGGCGGGGCCGAGCACCGGGCGCAGGGTCGACCAGCGCGTGGTGAGGCCACCCTCGGCGATGATCACCACGAGGGCGCAGATGCCCAGCGTCCGGGTCAGCTCGACGTCGGCGAAATGGATGCCGAGCCCGGCCTCCCCGATCGCGACCCCGAGCCCCAGGTAGACCAGGAGGCTGGGCAGGCCGAGGCGCACCGAGAGCCGCACCGCGCCCACGGACACCAGCAGGACCGCCGCGCCGATCAGCAGCGCGACGTTGAGCTCATGACTCAACGGCGGCCCGCCAGCAGACCGGCGACCCGATCGGCGAGGTCCGCCGGCGGGTCGGCGAGCTCGACCAGTTTGTCCCGGCTCGCAGCCCCGGCCTTGAGGCGCAGGCTCGACGGGCGCACCCCGATCGCGGCGGCGAGGGCCTTCAGCGCGGCCGCGGTGGCCTGCCCGTCGACGGGGCGGGCGCCCACCGCGACGACCACGGCGGGCCCGTAGGGCCCAGGGTGGCCGCCCCCGACCGCGGTGCGCGATGCACCGGGGCGGACACGGATCGCGATGGTGGCCATGCCTCATTGTGAAGGTTCACCCGATCGAGGGCGATCCTCCGCGCGGGCGGCTCTGTGCCCAGGGGCCTACCGGCGGGCGGCGAGCAGCACGTCGTTGGGCGCGCACACGGCGCACGGGGTGAAGCCGAGCTCGACCGCCTCATGCGCCGGCAGCGGCTCGTGCTCGCGGCCGAGCAGGTGCGGGCAGTTCGGCACGTGGTACCGCGGCCGGCCGTCGATCACGAGGACGTCGTCGGGCAGCGCGGCGACGCGGGCGAGGTCGGCGGCCGACGACTGCTGGATCGCCGGCTCGTCGGTCGGATCCTCGTCTTCGTAGTCGTGATCGTCGTCGTCACCGTCGTCGTCGTCCTGGTACGAGTCGACCGGCGGGTGCTGGTCGTACTGCGACGGGTACTCCTCGTAGCCGCCCCCGCTGTCGCCCTGCAGCGGGATCCCGGCATCGGGCTCGTCGCGGACCGGGACCATCATCGCGGTCTCGTCCGGGGCGGCCGGGCGACCGCCGGTGGACGTGCCGTAGGTGGTGCCGGCGCGCGCCCCGGCGCCGACCGCCTGGCGCTCCGCCCGCCGGCCGTACTCCCCCGGGACCTCCTCGTCCTCGCCACCGAGCTCGTTACCGCCGAGGTGGGAGGCGAACGGGTCGTAGCGCTCCGAGGGCACCTGACGCCCGGTGCGGGCGGTGCGGGCGGTGCGCGCGGCGGCGGCCTGGCGACCACCGACGATCAGCGCGACCGCGGCCAGCAGGCTCGCCCCGATGGACGCGACAAGCAGGGCGTCCGAGCCCTGGAGCAGGCCCAGCACGAGCAGGCCGACGGCTACCACGATCAGCAGCAGGCTTCCGACGATCACGGCCCTGTCCCTCCGCAAAGCGAATCCCGGGGCGAGCGCCGATGGCGTCTCCGGGCGAGTGTCTCTCAGCCGGTACAACGAACGAGCCAGGCGGAAGTCTCCCAGAATGACCGGCGCCCCAGCCGAATTTCGACTGGGGCGCCGCGTGTCGCATTGACCGGCCGCGTGTCGGGTGCTGCCGGTGGGCCGCTCTGTGCCACTACTTCACTCTTGTGGGTGCCGCTGTGCGTCGTGCTCGCCTCGGGGAGACGGGCCCAGGGTCAGCGACCCGCGCCCTCGTAGCCGCCCGCGAGGCCGGCCGTGGCCAGACCGCCGCCGCCGACCGCCGGGCGCGCCGCGCCCTCGCCGCGCTGCGCCATCTCGGCCTCGAGGCTCTGCTCGCGACCGGTGAGGTCGCGCAGCTGGCTCTCCAGGTAGGCCTTGAGGCGGGTGCGGTACTCGCGCTCGAACTGCTTGAGCTCCTCGATGTGCTTCTGCAGCGCGGTGCGCTTCGCGTCCAGGCCGCCCATGGCCTCCTGGTGGCGCTGGCGGGCGTCGCGCTCGAGCGCGTCGGCCTTCGCCCGCGCGTCGCGGGTGACCTCCTCGGCCTTGGTGCGGGCCTCGGAGAGGAGCTTGTCGGCCTCGCGGCGCGCGTCGGACACGTGGTCGTCCGCGGTGCGCTGGGCCATCATGAGCACGCGCAGCGCCTGCTGCTCGCCGTCGCCGGAGGCACCGGCCGGGCCGCCCTGCGTGCGGACCTGGTCGAGCTCCTGCTGCATGCTGCGGGCGGCCTGCTCGGCCGACGACTTCTCCCGCTGGACGCGCTCGAACTGCGTCTTGAGGTCGGCGAGCTCCGCGGCCAGGCGGGGGTCGCCGCCGGCGCCGGGCGCCGAGCGGGCGGGGCCGCCGCCGCGCTCGAGCTGCGCGCGCAGCTCGTTGTTCTCTTCGATCAACCGGGCGAGCTCACGCTCGACCTCGTCGAGGAAGGCGTCGACCTCCTCCTCGTCGTAGCCCCGCTTGCCGATTGGGGGCTTCTTGAAGGCGACGTTGTGAACGTCGGCCGGGGTCAGCGGCATCGAAACTCCTCGGGTCAGTTGCGGCCGCGTGGCCGCCGAGCGGTGCGTGTCACGAGAACGCCGCGATCAGCCGCCCTAACACGACGTACATCAGCACGAACAGGATAACCAGCAGCACAAGCGAAGACAGGTCCACGGCCACGGTACCAATACGCAGCGGACGAATCACCCGCCTCAACGCTTTGAGCGGCGGATCGGTGACGCTCCACACCACTTCGAGTGCGGCGGCGGCTCCCCGGCCGGGTTGCCAGCGGCGACCGAACTGCATGACGTAGCCCATCACAAAGCGTCCGAGGAGCGCCACCAGGAAGAGGTAGAGCAGCAGATGCACGATCTGCAAGGTGATGGACACCACGGCCGTTGAGTCCTCGCATCAGCTCTGGTTGAAGAACCCGCCCTCGGCGATCTTAGCTTTGTCCTCGGCGGTGACCTGGACATTTGCCGGTGAGAGCAGGAAGACTCGGTTGGTCACCCGCTCGAAGTTACCACGCAGGCCGAATACGAGTCCGGCCGCGAAGTCGACCAAACGTTTGGCATCCGACTCGTCCATTTCGGTGAGGTTCATGATCACCGGGACGCCTTCACGGAAGTGCTCCCCGATCGTGCGCGCCTCGTTGTACGTGGTGGGGTGCAGCGTGGTGATCGCGTAACGGCGGTCGTCGCTGTCCTCGTCCACCTGGGGGCGCTCGCGGACGGAGTTCGTCGGGGCGAGGGCCAGGTTGTCGCGCGTCGGGTAGCTGACCGACGTGGTCGGGCGCGTGATCGAGCGGACGGTGCTGGTGCGGCTCGCGGCGCTCGCCTCCAGGCGCTCGGAGGCGGAGAGGCGCTCCGAGGTCGAGAGCCGTTCGGACGCCGAGAGGCGCTCCGAGGCGGAGAGCCGCTCCGAGGCCGTGCGGGAGCGCGGCGCCGGCACGTCGTCGACGTCGTCCTCTTCATCGAGCAGGTCGTTGTCATACCGGTAATGACGATCGTCGTACCCACGATCGTCCTCGTCCTCGACGAGACCGAGCCACACGCCCGCCCTGCGCAGAGCACCCATACGCGCTCCTCCGTCCACCGCCATGCGGCACTTCCCCCCGTTGTCGGTGCCACCGATCACGTCGTGCGACACCAGCCCGCCGGCGCAGAACCACACTCGTGTAGTTTTCCGTTCCCGCGGGCCAGGCTACCCCAGTGGGGTGCGTTTTCCGAGCAATGCACTGCCGACACGGACGTGTGTCGAGCCGTGCAGAATCGCGGATTCGAGATCGTCACTCATGCCCGCGGAAATCCAGTCCGCCGCCCCGTCCGGCCCGGAAAAACGCTGACGAATCCGGGACGCGATTGCCGCCAGCCGGGCGAATGCCTCGTCCGGCTCCCAGCCCAGCGGCGCGACCGCCATGACCCCGCGCAGCGCCAGGGCCGGGCTGGCCGCGATCGCCTCGGCGACCTTCTCGACCTGTCCGGTGAGCGCACCGCCACGGTGCTCATCGTCGTCGAGGCTCACCTGCACCAGCGCGCCGAGCGGAGCGGCCCGCCCGGCCTTCACCACGGCGTCGGCCAGGGCATCCACCAGGCGAAGGCTGTCCACGGAGTGCACGGCGTCGGCGTAGCCGGCCACCGAGCGCGCCTTGTTGCGCTGCAGCTGCCCGACGAAGTGCCACCGCACACCGGGCACGGCGGCGGCCTTGGCGGCCGCCTCCTGGTCCCGATTCTCGCCGACGTCGGCCACGCCCAGCTCGGCCAGCCGGGCGACGTCCTCGGCCGGGTAGGTCTTCGTCACGGCCACGAGGGTGACCGATTCCGGCTCCCGGCCGGCCGCGCGGCAGGCCGCGGCGATCCGCTCCCGCACGGATGCGAGATTGGCCGCGATCTGCTCGGTGCGCGCATCCAACGAAAGCCCCTTTATACGGCGATTGGGTAGGCCGCAGATGCGACCTACCCAATTCAACCAGAGCTCAAGCCGTGATCAATCACGCACCGTTCTTGAGAAAGTCCGGCACGTCGACGTCGTCGAAGAGCACCCGCCGGGGCGGCGGCGGGGCCTGGCGCTCCTGGGGCGCCGGCTCCTTCGGCTGGCTGTGCTGCGGGCCGTGCGCCGTGCGCGGGGCCCGGTTCTCGATCGGACGGTACGCCGGGGCGCCGCCGTCGAAGCCGGCCGCGATGACCGTGACGCGCACCTCGTCGCCGAGCGCGTCGTCGATGACCGCGCCGAAGATGATGTTGGCGTCCGGGTGGGCGGCGTCGGTGACCAGCTGGGCCGCGTCGTTGATCTCGAACAGACCGAGGTCGGACCCGCCGGCGATGGACAGCAGCACGCCACGCGCGCCGTCCATGCTCTGCTCCAGCAGCGGGCTGGAGATGGCCGACTCGGCGGCCTCGACCGCGCGGTTGTCCCCGCGGGCGCTGCCGATGCCCATGAGCGCGCTACCGGCGCCGCTCATGACGCTCTTGACGTCGGCGAAGTCGAGGTTGATCAGGCCCGGCGTGGTGATGAGGTCGGTGATGCCCTGGACACCGGAGAGCAGCACCTGGTCGGCCTGGCGGAACGCGTCCATCATGCTGATGCCACGGTCGCCCAGGGCCAGGAGCCGGTCGTTCGGGATCACGATGAGCGTGTCGCACTGGTTGCGCAGCTCCTCGATGCCGGCCTCGGCCTGCACCTGGCGGCGCTTGCCCTCGAACGAGAAGGGCCGGGTGACCACGCCGATGGTCAGCGCGCCGAGCTTCCGCGCGATGTTGGCCACGACGGGCGCGCCGCCGGTGCCCGTCCCGCCGCCCTCGCCGCAGGTGACGAAGACCATGTCGGCGCCCTTGAGCACCTCTTCGATCTCGTCCCGGTGGTCTTCGGCCGCATTCTTGCCGACGTCGGGGTTGGCGCCCGCACCCAGCCCGCGGGTCAGTTCCCGTCCGACGTCGAGCTTGACGTCGGCGTCGCTCATCAGCAGGGCCTGGGCGTCGGTGTTGATCGCGATGAACTCGACGCCCTTCAGGCCAACCTCGATCATGCGATTGACGGCGTTCACCCCGCCGCCGCCGATGCCGACGACCTTGATGACCGCGAGATAGTTGTGCGGATGTGTCATCGGACCACCTTTCCTTTCGAGGTTGGCGAGCGCCGATCCGGTCCGGTGCCGAGCCTTGAACCCCGGTCCGCCCCCTCGCGGAGGCCTGTCCGAGCCCGACCCCGTGACGGGCGGCGTCCGCCAATGCGAACGCACCGGATGGGGGTCCCGCAAACCCTCACCCTTTACTAGAGGCTTATAGTTATGTCAACTAATGCCTTATCGCAAGGTAAGGGCCCGACTGTCGTGATCCAAGGACCGTGCCCCGGCGTGTCGGCCAAACGCCCACCGCGCCGTCGAATTCATTAACGCCGCCGGCCTGCGGTTGTGACGGGCGGAGGCGTCACTTCTCCAGGACGACGCCGGGGGCGCTCACGTCGAGGGTGTGCCCGGGCTCGATGGGGGTGCGCTCCAGCACCCGGACCTTGGCCTCGTTCTGGGTGGCGTCGCCCCACACCACGGACCGCTCGCCGGTCAGCTCCAGCCTGATCCGGGTCGGCGACTCGGCGACCAGCGCGACCATCTGCGTACGGACCGCCGGGGACAGCGCGGCCAGCACGGTCAGGGCGCTGTCGGTGGTGGCGTCGCCCGGCTCGGGCTGGGCGATGCGGATCACCGGCAGGCCCGGCGGCGCGGTGTCGACCGGCAGGAAGGCCACGCCCTCGGCGTCGAGCAGGGTGAAGCCGCCGACCTTGGGCACGGCCGCGATCGCCGTGCGCTCCACCACCGCGATCGCGAGGGTGTGCGGGTAATGCGTCTGGGCCTTGACGGTGCGCACGGGCTTGAGCTCCGTGCGCACCCGGCGCTCCAGCGCGCCCAGGTCCAGCCGCGGCAGCGGGGTGCCGTCGCGCACCCCGGCGGCCGCGCGCACCGCCGCCGGGTCGAGCACGCCGGCCCCGGTGACCTCGATGCGCTCGACGCCGAGGGCCGGGGTGAGGTACACGATCGCCGCCGCCCCGCCGAGCAGCGCCACCAGCGCGAGCGCGACGAGCCAGGGCAGCGCCGCACGGAGACGGTGCCGCCGGGCCCGGGCCGCGAAGAGCCGCACGGAGCGCGGCGCGTCGCGGGGGGCCAGGACGAGCCGCCATCCGCGCGTCTGGGTCACCGGCGATCAGCCCGGCGTCAGTCGTCGGCCCGGGAGTGCCGGCCGACGTACCCGTCCGCCTCGCCCCCGCCCTTGAGCGCGGCCAGCAGCTCGTCGCCCATGAGCGAGATCGGCGGCGCGCCCATGGTGACGACCACGTCGCCCTCGCGGACCCGGGCCACCACCTCGCCGGGCACGTCCTCCCAGGACGGCAGGAACACCTTGTGCTCCGCGGGCAGGTCGACCGCGGCCGTGAGCGCCACGCCGCCCTCCCCCGGCTCGCGGACCTCGCCGGGCCCGAAGACCTCCATGATCAGGGCCTCGTCGGCGAGCGAGAGACCGGCGGCGATCTCGGCCTGGAAGTCGCGGGTGCGGTACACCCGGTAGGGCTGGAACACCACGAGGAGGCGCCCGTCGCCGGCCACCTCGCGCAGCGTGCGCAGGGCCGCGGCGATCGGCACCGGGTGGTACGCGTACTCGTCGTAGACCCGCACCCCGGCCTCGGCGCCCTTGAACTCGAAGCGCCGCCGCACGCCCGGGAACGTCGCCAGGCTCTCGATCGCCGTCTCGGCCGGCACGCCCAGCCGCAGCGCCGTGAGGACCGCCCCGGCCGAGTTGAGGCCCAGGTGGGCGCCCGGCACCGGCAGGAACACCTCGCCGAGCGGCACGCCTTCGTGATGCGCCACGTACCGCACCCCGTGCACGGACGAGCGGACCTCGCTGATGCGCAGGTCGGCGTCGGGCGCGGTGCCGTAGGTGACCACGTCGGCCCCGGCCGCCCGGGCCCGCACCGCCATCCGCATCGCCCCGGCGTCGTCGGCGCAGGTGACCACGAACCCGCCCGGCTGGACCCGGGCGCAGAACTCGACGAACGCGTCCTCGAGCCCCTGCAGGTCGCCGTAGGTGTTGAGGTGATCCGCGTCGATGTTGGTGACGAGTGCGACGTGCGGGGAGTACAGCAGGAACGAACGGTCGCTCTCGTCGGCCTCGGCCACGAAGAGGTCGCCGCTGCCGTGGTGGGCGCCGGAGCCGATCGCGGAGATCTCGCCGCCGATCACGAACGACGGGTCGAGCCCCGCGTGCTGCAGGATCAGCGTGAGCATGGAGGTGGTGGTCGTCTTGCCGTGCGTGCCGGCCACGGCGACGGCGCGCCGGTCGAGCATCGTGGCGGCCAGGGCCTCCGAGCGGTGCAACAGCCGCAGGCCCCGCTCGCGGGCGGTGACGAGCTCGATGTGGTCCTTGGGGATGGCGGTGGAGTACACGACCGTGTCCACGCCGTCGAGGTTGGACGCCTCGTGGGTGCGGTAGATCGTGCCGCCGAGGGCCTTGAGCGCGGCGAGCTGGGGCCACTCCTTGAGCTCGCTGCCCGAGGTGGGGATGCCGCGGGTGAGCAGCAGGCGGGCCAGGCCGCTCATGCCGACCCCGCCCACGCCCACGAGATGGACCTTGCCCAGCTCCTCGGCCGTCAGGTTGCGCTGAACTTCATGCTGCGCGGCCACTCCGCTTCGCTCCGCTCCGCTCATGATCCAACGATCCTCAACAGGTAGCGACGAAGGGCCTCGTCACCGTCGCGGCGCCCGTATCCGGCGGCCGCGTGGCTCATCGCGGCGAGCCGGGCGCCGTCGCGCGCGAGCGGCACGATCTGCTGCGCGATCAGCTCGGGCGTCAGGTCGCCGTCCTCGACGATGAGGCCGCCACCCGCCTCGACCACCGGCAGCGCATTGCGCCGCTGCTCGCCGTTGCCCCACGGCAGCGGCACGTAAACCGCGGGCATGCCGATCGCGGCGGTCTCGGCGCACGTCATCGCGCCGCCGCGGCACAGGGCCAGGTCGCCGGCCGCGTAGCCGAGCTCCATCTCGGCGAGGAACTTGACGCGCACGTACGGCGCGGCCAGCCCGGCCGGGACCTCGAAGTCCTCGTTGCGGGCGCCGATGATGTGCAGCACCTGCACCCCGGCCGAGGTGATCGCCTTGGCCGCGCCCGCCACCGCGTTGTTGATCGAGCGGGCGCCGGAGGAGGCGCCGAAGACGAACAGCGTCGGCAGGTTCGGGTCGAGGCCGAAGTACCGGCGGGCCTCGGCGCGGCGGGCGGCCCGGTCCAGGGTCGCGATGCTCTGCCGCAGCGGCACGCCGACCACGGGCGAGTCCGCCACGGACGGCATCTGCTGGGCCTGGTGCGGGAAGCCGAGCACGATGTTCTTGGTGAAGCGCATCCCCATCTTGTTGGCCACGCCGATCGGCACGTTCACCTCGTGGATGACCGTGGGCGTCTTGCGCCGCCAGGCGGCCAGGTAGGCCGGGACCGACACGTAGCCGCCGAAGCCGACGACGGCGTCGGCGTTGACCTCGTCGAGGATTGCACGGGTGGCCCGGGCCGCCTTCCACATCCGGTCCGGGGTGCGCACCAGGTTCAGGTTCACCGAGCGCGGCAGTTGGTACGCCGGGACGTGGCGCAGGTCGTACCCGCGCGGCGGGATCAGGTCGTTCTCCATCCCGCTCGGCGAGCCGATGCACGTGATGCGGACGTCGGGGTCGTGCCTGCGCAAGCAGTCGGCGAAGGCGAGCAGCGGGTAGATGTGCCCGCCCGTGCCTCCGCCGGCCAGCACCACCGAACGCAGCGCTGCCATCAGGTGCTCCTTCCGCGGGGCGACCCCGTGAGGGTGGGCCGGCCCGTCGTGCGAGTCGAGGGGTCCGTGCCGTCGTCCTCCTCGCGGGCGCGTGGAAGCGGCGGCAACGGCGCCCAGAGTAGTCGCACCCATTTCCGCGGCGGACGGGCGTGCATGGCTCGGGCGCAGTCCGGCTCGGCCCGGGCGGCGGAGGTGAGGATGCCGGCCGCGCCGAGCGCGACGACCAGGGCGCTGCCGCCGTCGGAGATGAACGGCAGCGGCAGGCCGGTGATCGGCAGCAGGCCGACGACGCCCCCGATGTTGATGATCGCCTGACCGACGAACCAGAGGGTGATCGCCGCGGCGGCCAGGCGGCGGAACGGGTCCTCGACGCGGCGGGCGATGCGCAGGCCGGTGTAGGTGAGCATGCCGAACAGCAGCAGCACGACCATGCAGCCGACCACGCCGAGCTCCTCGGCGACGATGGCGAAGATGAAGTCGTTGTGCGCGTTGGGCAGCCGGCCCCACTTGAGCTGGCCCTGACCGAGGCCGACGCCGAACCAGCCGCCGTCGGCGACCGCCCACAGGCCGCGCAGGTACTGGTACCGCCCCGCCTTCGCGTCGGGGTCGATGCTCGGGTCGAAGAAGACCTTGAGCCGGTCCAGCCGATAGTCCTTGTTGGCCGGCAGCAGGATGAGCGCGACCACGCCGGCGAGGAAGAACGCGCCGAGCCAGCCGAAGACCGGCAGCCGGGCCCCGGCCGCCCACAGCAGGCCGGTGAACAGCACCACCATGCAGATCATGGAGCCGAGGTCGTTGTAGCCCACGAGGATCAGCAGCGCGACCGTCACCGGGAACATCGGCATGAGCAGCTCGCGCCAGGTCATGATGCTGCGGCCCTTGCGCACGAGCAGGTCGGCGCCCCAGATCACCAGCGCGATCTTGGCGAACTCGGCCGGCTGCAGCTGGAAGCCGCCGACGTGCAGCCACAGGTCCTTGACCCAGATCGGCCCGAGGTGGATCGGGTTGACCTCGGCCCCGGGCGGCGTACGGCGGGCCGCCGCCCAGCCCATCAGGTCGACGAAGGACATCAGCACGAACGTGGCGAGCAGCGCCGGGATGGCCACGGCCCGGAAGGTCCGCACCGGCAGCCGCTGGCAGACCCAGAACGCGATCAGCCCGAACACCGCGAAGAGCGCCTGCTTGGCGATCGAGGTGAACGGGCTGCCGGTGGTCGCGAAGCTGTCGACGCTGGTCACCGAGAAGACCATGACCAGCCCGATGAACACGAGCAGGCCGACGCTGGACAGCAGCAGGTAGTAAGAGGCGAGCGGCCGGTCCAGCAGCCCCCGCAGCGACCCGACCAGGTTGCCCAGCCAGCCGCCGTCGTTCGGAACTTCCTCCCCGTCGCTCCTCATGCCGCCCATCATTCCCGGCGCGCCGGGGCCGGGCGGCCGCGACGCGCCGGGGGGACGTGCCGTTAGGAGGCGCCGCTCATCACACGCAGGAAGTCGGCGGCGAAGAGGCCGAGGGAGGCCGCGACGCCGAGGCCGGCGATGATCCAGAAGCGGACCACGATGTTGACCTCGCTCCATCCGGCCAGCTCGAAGTGGTGCTGTAGCGGCACCATCCGGAAGATGCGTTTGCCGGTCGTGCGGTACGAGCCGATCTGCATGACCCAGGTCACCACGATGATCACGAAGAGCAGGCCCAGCAGCGGCAGCAGCAGGATGGTCTTGGTGGCCAGCGCGAGGCCCGCGATGAGGGAGCCGAGCGCCATCGAGCCGGTGTCGCCCATGAAGATGCGGGCCGGTGACGTGTTCCACCACAGGAAGCCGACCAGCGCGCCGACGGCGGCCCCGGCGATCAGGGCCATCTCCAGCGGGTCGCGCACGTCGTAGCAGTAGCCGGCCTTGTACGACGGGTCGGCGCACCAGTGGCGGTACTGCCAGAACGCGATCGCCATGTAGCTGATGAGCACCAGGATCGACGTACCGGTCGCGAGGCCGTCGAGGCCGTCGGTCAGGTTTACCGCGTTGGACATCGACATGACCACGAACACGAAGAAGATCACCGCGGCGATCTTGCCGATGTTCAGCCAGTCGATGTCGTGCACCCACGACAGCTTCGGGCTGGCCACGGTGGTGACGACCTGGCGGCCGGTCTTGTCGGCGGAGACGTAGAGCGCGATCGCACCGAAGACGGCGCCGATGAGCGCCTGGCCGATGAGCTTGCCCCGCTTGTTGAGGCCGTCGCTGTTGCGCTTGGCGACCTTGAGGTAGTCGTCGAGGAAGCCCAGCAGGCCGGTGAAGACGAACAGGCCGAGCAGCACCACCGCCGTCGCGGTCGGGCCGGACGGGCGCAGCTGCGCCTCGGGCAGCGTGGTGAGCGCGATGTGCCCGCCGGTGTAGGCGACGAGCGTGGCGAAGATGAACACCACGCCACCCATGGTGGGCGTGCCCTTCTTGCCGAGGTGGGTCTGCGGACCCTCGCTGCGGATGGGCTGGTCGGCCTTCAGGCGGGTGAAGTACCTGATCGCGATCGGCGTGCCGAACAGCGAGATGAGAAACGCGACGAAGGCCGCGACGAAGACGGCCCTCACTTGCCGAGATCTTCCGAGCGCAGGGCGTCGGCGACGCCCCAGGTCCGGTAGCGCGATCCCTTGACCAGGACCACGTCGCGTGGAAGCAGCTCGGCGCGCAGCAGCGCGACGGCGGCCTCCTGATCGGTCACGAGCACCGAGTCTCCTCCCCAACTCGCCACGGCGGCCGCTCCGGTCAGGATCGGCGCGGCCTGCTCGCTGACGGCCACGAGACGGTCGACGCCGAGTTCCGCGGCGATACGACCGACCTCCTCGTGTCCGGCTCGCTCGAACTCGCCGAGCTCCGCCATGAAGCCGAGCACGGCGATCTTGCGCCGCCCGCCGGCCACCGCGACGAGCGCGTGCAGCGCCGCCGCCGTGGACGCCGGATTGGCGTTGAACGAGTCGTCGATGACCGTGACATCATCGGCACGGTCGAAGACATCCATCCTTCGGGTCGACAAACCGTCGAGATCGCCGAGTCCCGCCGCGATCGCGGCCGGGTCCATGCCCGCCAGCGACGCGACGGCGGCGGCGAGTAACGCGTTGCCGACGCTGTGACGCCCCGCGACGCCGAGGCGGACCGGGACCGCCGCCTGACAGTCGGGGACCGTGAGGGTGAAGCCGAACCGGCCGCGGTCCAGCGCCACCACGTCGGTGGCGCGGACCTGCGCGTCCGCGGCCTCGCCGGCCAGCACGACGCGGCCGGTGGTGCGCGCCGCCATGGCCCGGACCCGCTCGTCGTCGGCGTTGAGCACCGCGACGCCGCCGGGTCCGAGCGCCTCGACGAGCTCGCCCTTGGCCTGCGCGATGCCCTCGACCGAGCCGAACTCGCTGATGTGCGCGACGCCGACGTTGAGCACGACGGCCACGTCGGGCGGGGCGATCTCGCACAGGTACCGCAGGTGCCCGACCCCCCGCGCGCCCATCTCGAGCACGAGGAAGCGGGTGCCGGCGTCGGCCTTGAGCACCGTGTACGGCGTGCCGAGCTCGTTGTTCTCCGAGCCCACGGTCGCCACGGTCGGGCCGTGCGCGGCCAGCAGCCGGGCGACGATGTCCTTGGTGCTGGTCTTGCCGGAGGAGCCGGTGAGCGCGACGACGGTGATGCCGCCGGCCTCGTGCAGCCGGTCGAGCACCGCGCGGGCGAGCAGGCCGAGCGCATGGCGGGGGTCGGCGACCACGACCGTGGGCACGCCCGGCACGGGCCGGCTGCCGAGGACCCCGGCCGCGCCGTCGGCCATCGCCTTGGGGGCGAACTCGTGGGCGTCGACCTTCGCGCCCGCGAAGGCCACGAAGAGGCTTCCGGGGCCGACCTTGCGGGAGTCGTACTCCACGTCGCCGGCGACCACCGCGTCGGCGCCGCCGCCGTGCAGCTCGCCGCCGACGATCGCGGCGATCTCCGCCAGCGTCAGGGCTAGCACGTCGACACCTCCGCAAGCTCCGGCGCCGCCGCGACACCCCTGAGCCCCTGATGAGCGGCCACTCCGCTGCGCTCCCGACCACTCATGAGGCCGCCTCGGTCAGCGCCGCGGCCAACTCCACCCGGTCGTCGAACGGGAGCACCTCGCCGCCCACCTCCTGGCCCGTCTCGTGCCCCTTGCCCAGCAGCGCGATCACGTCACCGGGCTTGGCCTGGGCCACCGCGTGGGCGATCGCGGCGCGCCGGCCGCCGATCTCCACCACGTCGGCCGGCCCGCCCGCGGCCCCGGCCAGCACCTCGGCGCGGATCGCCGCCGGGTCCTCGGTGCGCGGGTTGTCGTCGGTGACGATCACCAGGTCGGCGCCCTCGGCGGCGGCCCGGCCCATGAGCGGGCGCTTGCCGCGGTCGCGGTCGCCGCCGGCCCCGACCAGGCAGAGCACCCGGCCGCCACGGGCGGCCGCGAGGGTGCGCAGCGCCTTGAGGACCTCGACCATGGCGTCGGGCTTGTGCGCGTAGTCCACGACGCCGACGACCTCGCCGGGGGCCTCGACGCGCTCCATGCGGCCCGGCGAGCCCGGCGCCCCGGCCACGGCCCGGGCCGCGACGTCGAGGTCCACCCCGACGGCGACGAGGGAGGCGATGGCCAGCAGCGCGTTTGCCACGTTGTGCCGGCCGGGCAGCTGCACGCCGGAGCGGGCGGTGCGGCCCTTCCAGTGCACGTCGAAGGCCTGTCCGTAGCCGTCCACGGTCACGCCGGAGACGCCGAAGTCCGCAAGATCACTCGCAACGGAATACGTCCACGAGGCGGGCTTGCGCAGTCGCATTACCGACACGTCGTCGAGGTTGAGGATCTCCACGGCGGCGCGGCCGTCGAACAGGCGCGCCTTGGCCGCGAAGTAGTCCTCCACGGACGGGTGGAAGTCGAGGTGGTCCAGGCCGAAGTTGGTGTACCCGGCGGCGGCGAAGCGGACCCCGCCGACCCGGCCGACCTCGAGGGCGTGGCTGGAGACCTCCATCGCCACCGACTGCACGCCGCGCTCGAGCGCCGCGGCGAAGAGCGCGTGCAGGTCGGTCGCCTCGGGCGTGGTCCGGATGCTCTTGACGGTCAGGTCGCCCAGCCGGGTCTCGACGGTGCCGATGAGGCCCGTGACCTGGCCGGCGGCGCGCAGGCCGGCCTCGATGAGGTAGGTGGTCGACGTCTTGCCCGCGGTACCGGTGATGCCGATCGTGGTCAGGCGCCGGGTCGGCTCGCCGTAGACCTTGGAGGCGACCTCGCCGAGCACGTCGCGGGGCTTGTCGGCCACGATGAACGGGACGCCCGCGTCCGCGCGCACCCCGGCGGGGTCGGTGAGCACCGCGACCGCGCCGCGCTCGAGCGCCTCGGGGATGAACTGCGCCCCGTGCACCCGCGCGCCGGGCAGCGCCGCGTAAAGATCACCCGGCCGTACCTCGGAGCTACTGTGCGTCACCCCCGTGACTGCGACATCTTCAGAGCCGCCGCCCAGCTCACCGATGAGCGTGGGGCGGACATTCCGCGGACGGGGATAGCCGGGCACGGGGTCAGACCCTACCCGCCCGGCCGCGGGCCCCCGGAGCCGGTGTCACGGGTAGATCGTCAGCTTCGGCGGCGCGGTGCCGGTCGGGGTGACCCCGAAGCTGGACAGGGTGAGCGTCATCATCTCCTTGAACGCCGGCGCGGCCACCGAGCCGCCCGCGCCGCCCGGCACGTGGGCGTTCACCGCGATCACGTAGCGGGGCGCCTCGGCCGGGGCCATGCCGATGAACGACACGACGTCGCCGTCGGCGTACCCGCCGTTCTGCGGCAGCTTCGAGGTGCCCGTCTTGCCGGCGATGCGGTAGCCCGTGATCGCCGCCTGCTTGCCGGTGGCGTCGTCGAGCGTGGTCACGCCCTCGAGCATCACCCGCAGCTCCTGCGCGACCTGCGGGTCGAGCACCCGGCGGGTCTGCTGGGCCGGCGGCTTGGTCACGGTGCCGTCGGGCGCGATGATCTTCTTGACCAGCGTCGGCTGGACGTAGAGGCCGTCGTTGGCGATGGTGCCGTACACCGCCGCCATCTGCAGCGCCGTCGTGGCCACGCCGTTGCCGATCGGGATCGAGCCGGGGCTGGAGCCGGTCCACTCGTTGGGCGGCAGCAGCTGGCCGGGCGACTCGTTGGGCAGCCCGACGCCGGTCCGCTGGCCGAGGCCGAACTTCCGCTGGTACTCGTAGAGCTTGTCCTTGCCCAGCTGGTCCGCCACGGCGATGGTGCCGACGTTGGACGACAGCGCCAGGATGCCCGGGATGGTCATCTGGGTGCCGTCCTTCTGCGGCGGGTGATCGGTGTAGGTGGTGCCGCCCTTCTTCACCTTCGAGTTCACCGTGACCGTGGTGCCCGGGTTGATGATCCCCTCCTGCAGCGCGGCGCCCATGACGATCACCTTGTGGATCGAGCCGGGGTCGAAGACCGTCGCGGTGCACTGGTCCTTGAGCAGGTTCGGGTCGGTGCTGCCCGGGTCCGCGGAGGCGAAGGACGGGTAGCTGGCCATCGCCATCACCTCCATCGTGTGCGCGTCGAGCACGATGGCGGTGGCGAAGTCGGCGCCCAGCGGGCCCATGCGCTCGGCCAGGGCGCTCTGCACCGAGAACTGCAGGTCCTGGTCGATGGTGAGCTCCACCGAGCTGCCCGGGCGGGCCGGCTTGAGCTCCTCGTAGCTGTAGTACGGCAGCGGCTTGTCGAGCTCACCCTCGCCGTGCTCGTACACGTGCAGCCCGTCGACGCCGCGCAGCACCGAGTCGTACTGCTTCTCGATGCCCATCTGCCCGTTGAGGTCGGGCTTCGACGTGTAGCCGATGATGTTGGAGGCCAGGTCGTACCCGGGGATCTCGCGGCGCTCGTCGCGGTCGACCTTGAGCGCGCCGACGTGCAGGGCCGCGATGCGGTCGCCGTCGGCGGGCTCGATCTGGTGCACGAGGTACTCGAAGCGCACGTTGGTCTTGCCGTCGGAGGCCTTGTGCGGGGTCATCTTGCGCACGAGGTCGGAGCGCGGCACGCCGTACTTGTCGAGGATCGTGAAGAGCTTGTCGGCCAGGGCCTCGGGGTCCTTCACCGCCATCGGGTCGACGGCCACGTAGCGGGTCTCGACCGAGTGCACCATGATCTTGCCGTTGCGGTCGAGGATCGAGCCGCGCGAGGCGGGCAGCACGACGCGCACGAGGCGGTCCTTCAGACCCTCGGCGGCGTACGCGCTCGCATCGGTCAGCTGCAGCTGCACCAGGCGCACGCCGATCGCGGCGAACATCACCAGCGCGAGGACGGTGGCCAGGCGCAGGCGGCGGCGCGGCTCGGCGAGCTTGGGCAGGCCGGGGCGGCGCTTCAGGCGCGGTACCGTCACCCGGCTCTGCTTCTTGCGCACGGGCGCGCGCCTCGGGTTCTTCCGTGGCGGCTGCGCCTTCCGGGCCGGGGCGGTCCGCCGTTGCCGGGGCGCCTCCTCTCCCTCCGGACGCTCCACCGGCGCGGTGCGGCGGCCCCCGCGCGTTCCCGGCTCGGTGCGCGGGGCCTGCTCGGTGCGGCCGCCTCCGCGCGCGGCCTGCTCGGTGCGGCGGCCCCCGCGCGGGGCCTGCTCGACGCGGCGGCCGGCCCGCAACGGCTGCTCGCTGCGGCCGCCCTGGATCACCTCGAGGGCGGGGCGGAACGGATCCCCACGCCCGCCCGCGTCGACCGAGGCGTCGCGCACGGAGCGCCCGCGCGGCGTGTACCGCTTCGCCTCGGACATGGTCCCGCGCAGCGACGGCTCGTCCGCCGCCCGGCCCTCGCCCCCGTCGGAGCGGGAACGGGCGGAGGCACCGGTACCCCCCGCACCGGCGCGACCGCCCGTTCGCTGCCGGCCGGCGGCGCTCCCGCGCTCGGTGGTCTCCCGGCGCCCGGCGCCCCCGCGCCGCTCGCCGCCCCGCCGATCAGGAGTGTCGCCAGCCATGTCCTGACTTCCGTTCGTCGTCCACTATGGACTTGGATGGGTCTCGGCCTACTTGCTCGGCCCGGGCATCTCCAGCTTGGTGCCGTCAGGCAACACCAGGAACGCCGGCGTCCGCGAGGGCACGAGCCCCAGCTGCTTCGCCCGCGACGCGAGCGTCACCGGCGACTCCTTGTTGGCCAGATCGCTGCGCAGCCGCTCCTCGTCGCGGTCGAGGCCCGCCTGCTTGGTCTTCAGCGCGTCGAGCTTGAACGCGTTCTCGGCGATCCGTGTGTTGAGCACGAGGATGCCGACCACGCCGGCGAGCACCAGCACCAGCACCAGCGCCACGAAGGGCGCCCGAGGTGCACTGACCGGTGCCGGCGGGGCCGCTCGCAGGCGGTCCTCCCGGCCCGGCCGGGCGGGATGGCTCGCCGGCCGGCTCGTGGTCTCGTGCTCCGGCGTCTCGTGCTCCGGCGGCGTGTACTCCGGCTGCAGTGCCGTCGTACCGTCGATCTGTGGGTCCCGTCGCGGCTCGAACTCCTCAGCGTTGCGCCCCGTGGTCCGGCCCCCCGACCGCGATCCGCTCTGCTGACTCCTGCGCTGCCGGTCTGCCGGCAATGTCGTCACGTTCATCACACCTCCCCCAGTGTGTCTGCCCTTTTCGGGCGTTCCTTGCGTTCCACCGCACGGAGTCGTACCGACGCCGCGCGCGGGTTGGCCGCTGTTTCGGCCGCGTCGGGGAGCTCGGCTCCCCGGTTGAGCGCCCGCAGCTCCGGTTCGCTGCCGGGCGGCTCGAACGGCAGCTCGACCGGGACGGTCGAGCGGGTCCGCTCCGTGATCGCCCGTTTGACCAGGCGGTCTTCGAGTGAGTGGTAGGACAGCACGACCAGCCGGCCCCCGGGCCGCAGCGCGTCGAGCGCCGCGGGGATCGCCCGCTCGAGGACCGCGAGCTCGCGGTTGACCTCGATGCGCAGCGCCTGGAAGGTGCGTTTGGCCGGATGCCCGCCGGTGCGCCGGGCGGGCGCGGGGATGGCGTCACGGACGAGCTCGGCAAGGCGGGCCGAGCCGGTCAACGGCGACTTCTCCCGTTCCCGGACGATGAACGCGGCGATGCGGGAGGCGAACTTCTCCTCCCCGTACTCGCGCAGGACCCGGGCCAGCTCGCCGTGGCTGTAGGTGTTGAGCACCTCGGCCGCGGTCGTGCCGCGCGTCTGGTCCATGCGCATGTCCAGCGGTGCGTCCTGGGCGTAGGCGAACCCCCGTCCCGCGTCGTCGAGCTGCATCGACGACACGCCCAGGTCGAACAGTCCGGCGTCGATCCGCTCGTCGCCGAGGACCTCGGGCAGCTCGTCGTAGACGGCGTGCACGAGGCGGATCCGGTCGGCGAACGGCGCCAGCCGCTCCCCCGCGAGGCTCAGCGCCTGCGGGTCGCGGTCCAGGCCCAGGAGGCGGGCCTGCGGGTGCGCCCGGAGCACCGCCTCGGCGTGCCCGCCGAGGCCGAGGGTGGCGTCGAGGTACAACGCACCGGGCCGCGTGAGCGCGGGGGCGAGCAGCTCGAGGCAGCGCTCGAGCAGCACGGGCACGTGAACGTCCCGCTCCCCCATCGTCGACCCCCTGCCGGCGGCGGGGTTCGCGGCCCCGCCGTGGTGCTGTCACCGTGCTCCAAGTGCGCGAGCGCCGTACCGCCAGCTCCCCATCCGCCCCTCCGCCCTGGCACCGGGGAAGTGGTGTCAGGACTTCGAGAAACTCTGAGCGGCTGGAGAGCTGCCGGTACGGCGGCCTCAAAAGTTCGGTTACTGCAGTTGGACCTCACAGCCCTCCCGGCAGCACCCCCTCCTCGATGCCCGCGAAGTCCTCTTCGCTTTCCGCGAGGTACGTGTCCCATGCCTGGCGATCCCAGATTTCAACCCGGGTGCTCGCCCCGATCACCACGAGGTCACGATCCAGCGCGGCATATTCGCGCAGATGCTGCGGGATGGTGACCCGGCCCTGGCGGTCGGGAACCTCGTCGTGGGCGCTGGCGAAGAACACCCGGCCGTAAGCCCGGGCCGCCTTGTTCGTCATCGGCGTGGCGCGCAGCTGTTCGGCGATCCGGGCGAACTCGGCGCCGGGGAACACGTAGAGGCAGCGCTCCTGTCCCTTGGTGATCACGACACCTCCCGCCAGCTCGTCCCGAAACTTGGCCGGCAGGATCAACCGGCCCTTTTCGTCCAGGCGAGGAGTGTGGGTGCCCAAGAACACGGACAACCACCCCTTCCCACCGCGAACGGTCCCCCCGGGGCCGGCCGAGCCCCCCGGCTCCGCCATCGCGCTCCACTGTACTCCACTTCCCTCCACCGTCAACGGAAAACCACCCGATCCGGGCGTGGTCTCGGTGAAGAATTCCCACGTCAAACGGGGTGGAGCCGGGTGGAGGAGCCCGGGCGTGCCCGATCGGTGGAGGCGTTCCCACAAGTTCAAGAATCCGGACAAATCACCCGGGAAGGCAGACATCTCCGCGCTCTCGGCGCGTACGGGGCCGCCGGTGGAGGGAAGTGGGGAGCCGCGGGGAGCGAGTGGGCCCATTGGGGGTGTCGCCCGCGCCGGGTAGGGTCAGCGCATCCCCGGACACCGTGAGAGCGAGATGACGGACAACAAGCTGCCGATGCGGGCCAAGCTCGCCACCTCCCTGTCGCGCGGCGCCGCCGCGCTCTCGCGCGCCACCGGACGAGGCGACGGATCGGTCATCGGTGGCCGCATCGGCCTCATGATCGACCCCAATCTCCTCGCCGAGCTCGCCGCCGGCCGGCAGATCGCACTGATCTCCGGCACCAACGGCAAGACGACCACCACCCGCCTCACCGCGGCCGCGATGGGCGTGCTGGGCGACGTGGCCACCAACAGTCTCGGCGCCAACATGCCGACCGGGCACACGTCGGCCCTGGCCAAGGCCGGCGCCACGCCCTATGCGGTGCTGGAGGTCGACGAGCACTACCTCAAGCAGGTGCTCGACCAGACCCGGCCGCGGGTCGTCGCCCTGCTCAACCTCAGCCGCGACCAGCTCGACCGGGCCAAGGAGGTCGCCATGATGGCGGCCCTGTGGCGCGACGCGCTGCCCGGCCGCGGGCTGCACCTCGTGGCCAACGCCGACGACCCGATGGTCGTGTGGGCCGCGGGCAAGGCCGTGGCCGAGGGCACCCCGGTCACCTGGGTCGCCGCCGGCCAGCGCTTCCACGACGACTCCTGGGTGTGCCCGGAGTGCGGCGCCTCCATCGAGCGCAACGGCGAGCAGTGGGCCTGCGTCGAGGGCAACCTGAGCCGGCCGGTCCCCCACTGGACGGTGTCCGGCGACGGCGTGGTCGACAACACGGGGACGTACCACCAGATCACGCTGCAGCTGCCCGGACGGGTGAACCGCGCCAACGCCGCGACCGCCCTGGCCGTCGCCGCGCACTTCGGGGCGCCCCCGGCCAAGGCGGCGCCGGAGCTGTCCAAGGTCGCCTCGGTCGCCGGCCGCTACGCCACCGTGCACCGCGACGGGCGCGTCATCCGGCTGCTGCTGGCCAAGAACCCCGCCGGCTGGCTGGAGTCGTTCGACATGGCCGAGAACGTCCCCACGCTGCTGTCCATCAACGCCCGGGACCCCGACGGACTCGACACGTCCTGGCTGTACGACGTCGACTTCTCCCCGCTGCGCGGGCGCCGGGTGCTCATCACCGGCGACCGGGCCATGGACCTCGCGGTGCGGCTGGAGGTCAACGAGGTGCCGTTCGAGCACGTGCGCTCGTTCGGCCAGGCGCTCTCGCTGGTGCCGCCGGGCCGCCTCGAGGTCATCGCCAACTACACCGCCTTCCAGGACATCCGAGCGGAGCTGGACCGTGTCAACTGAGTCCCACCTGCGCCTGATCTGGCTGTACCCGGACCTGCTGTCCACCTACGGCGACCGCGGCAACCTGCTCATCCTGGCCCGCCGGGCCGACCTGCGCGGGCTGCCGGTGGAGTGCGCCGAGGTGCGCGCGGACCACCCGGTGCCGACCAACGGCGACGTGTACCTCATCGGCGGCGGCGAGGACGGCCCGCAGGCGCTGGCGGCCGAGCGCCTGGCCGCGGACCGGGGCCTGCACCGGGCCGTGGAGCGGGGCGCGACGGTGTTCGCGGTGTGCGCGGGCTACCAGCTCATGGGCCACTCGTTCTTCGCGAAGGGGGCGAAGTACCCCGGCCTGGACCTGCTGGACATCGACTCGGACCGCGGCGAGACCCGCGCGGTGGGCGAACTGGCGGGCGAGATGCACCCGGCGCTGGGCCTGCCGGCGCTGACCGGCTTCGAGAACCACGGCGGCCGCACCCACCTCGGCCCGGGCGTGAAGCCCCTGGCCAAGGTGACCACGGGCATCGGCAACGACGGGCAGTCCGAGGGCGCCTGGAACGGGCGCATCCTCGGGACCTACTCCCACGGCCCGGCCCTGGCCCGCAACCCCGGCCTCGCGGACCTGCTGCTGCGCTGGGCGACCGGCGCGACCATGGAGCCGATCGACGACCGCTGGCCGACGGCCCTGCGCAACGAACGCCTCAGCGCGATCGCGAAGTAAAGAAGGGGCCGGCCCGCAGGCCGGCCCCCTTTGTTCAGAACTTCAGGCCACGATCGAGACCATGCGGCCCTTGACCACGATGACCTTCTTCGGGGTCTTGCCCGCCAGCTGCTCGGCCACCACGTCCAGGGCGGCCGCGCGCACGGTGTCCTCGTCGGCGTCGGCCGGGACCTCGACCTTGCCGCGCACCTTGCCGTTGACCTGGACCGGGTACGTCACCGACTCGGCCACCAGGTAGGCCTCGTCCGCGACCGGGAAGCCCGCGTAGGCCACCGAGGACTCGTTGCCCAGCCGCTGCCACAGCTCCTCGGCCAGGTGCGGGGCGAACGGCGCGATCAGGCGGACCAGCGGATCGGCCACCTCGCGCGGGGTGCCCGCGGCGGAGATCTGGGTGACCCGGTTGGTCAGCTCGATCATCTTGGCGATGGCGGTGTTGAAGCGCATCTCCTCGATGTCGCCCCGCACGCCGTCGATGACCCGGTGCAGCAGGCGGCGCGTCTCGTCGTCCAGCGCGTCGTCGCTCACGCGCACGGCGTCGGTCTGCTCGTCCACGACCAGGCGCCAGACGCGCTGCAGGAAGCGCTGCGCGCCGACGACCGCCCGGGTCTCCCAGGGGCGGGAGACGTCCAGCGGGCCCATCGACATCTCGTACACGCGGAAGGTGTCCGCGCCGTACCGCTCGCACATCTCGTCGGGCGTCACGACGTTGCGCAGGGACTTGCCCATCTTGCCGTACTCCCGGCTGACCTCCCGGTCGCCGTAGAAGTACTTGCCGGCCTGACGCTCCTCGACCTTCTCGGCGTCGACGTACACGCCGCGGTCGTCCTTGTACGCGTACGCCTGGATGTAACCCTGGTTGAACAGCTTGCGGAACGGCTCCTCGGACGAGACGAAGCCGCGGTCGAACAGCACCTTGTGCCAGAAGCGCGCGTACAGCAGGTGCAGCACCGCGTGCTCGACGCCGCCCACGTACAGGTCGACTCCGCCGACGTCGCCGGGGTGCTGCGGGCCCATCCAGTACCGCTCGTTGGCCGGGTCCACCAGCTTCGAGGCGTTGGCCGGGTCCAGATAGCGCAGCTCGTACCAGCTCGAGCCGGCCCACTGCGGCATCACGTTCGTCTCGCGGGTGTACGTCTTCGGCCCGTCGCCCAGGTCCAGCGTGACCTCGACCCACTCCTTGGCCCGCGACAGCGGCGTCTCGGGCATGCTGTCGGCGTCGTCGACGTCGAACGTGCGCGGCGAGAAGTCCTCGACGTCGGGCAGCTCGACCGGCAGCATCGAGTCGGGCAGCGCGATCGGCATCCCGGTCCCGTCGTACACGATCGGGAAGGGCTCGCCCCAGTACCGCTGCCGGCTGAACAGCCAGTCGCGCAGGCGGTACGTGATCGCGCCGACGCCGTGGCCGTTCTCCTCCAGCCAGTCGATGATCGAGGCCTTGGCCTCGGCCACTCCCAGCCCGTTCAGGAACGACGAGTTGATCGCCGGCCCGTCGCCGTTGAACGCCTTGCCGTCCTCGGGGAAGTCGGCCGACGGCTGCACCGTGCGGATGATCGGCAGGCCGAAGACCTCGGCGAACTCCCAGTCGCGCTCGTCCTGGCCGGGCACGGCCATGATCGCGCCGGTGCCGTAGCCGGCCAGCACGTAGTCGGCGATGAACACCGGGATCGCCCGGCCGTCGACCGGGTTGGTGGCATACGCCCCGATAAAGACGCCGGTCTTCTCCTTGGCGTCGGCCTGGCGCTCCACGTCGGTCTTCGACGCGGCGAACGCGCGGTAGGCCGCGACCGCCTCGGCCGGGGTCGCCGCCCCGCCGGTCCACCGCTCCGGCACGCCCTCGGGCCAGGCCGCGGGCACCAGCGCGTCGACCAGCGCGTGCTCCGGGGCCAGCACCATGTAGGTAGCGCCGAACAGGGTGTCAGGGCGCGTGGTGAAGACCCGAACCGGGGCGCCGGCCTCAGTGGCGAAGTCGACGTGGGCGCCGCGCGACCGTCCGATCCAGTTGCGCTGCATGGACTTGACCTTCTCCGGCCAGTCCAGCCGGTCCAGGTCGTCCAGCAGGCGGTCGCCGTAGGCGGTGATGCGCATCTTCCACTGGCGCAGGTTGCGCTTGAAGACCGGGAAGTTGCCCCGCTCGCTGCGCCCGTCGGGGGTGACCTCCTCGTTGGCCAGCACGGTGCCCAGGCCCGGGCACCAGTTCACCGGGGCCTCGGAGATGTACGCCAGCCGGTGCTCGTCGACGATCTTCCGCCGCTCGACGGCGGGCAGGCTCTCCCAGTCGCGGCCGTCGGGCGTGCTCCGCGTGCCGGCGGCGAACTCCTCGATCAGCTCCTCGATCGGGCGCGCCTTCTGCTGCTCGGCGTCGAACCACGAGTTGAAGATCTGCACGAAGATCCACTGGGTCCAGTGGTAGAACTCGGTGTCGGTGGTGGCGACGCTGCGCCGGTCGTCGTAGGCCAGGCCCAGGCGGCGCAGCTGGTTGCGGTACCGCTCGACGTTCGCCTCGGTCGTGGTCCGCGGGTGGGTGCCGGTCTGCACCGCGTACTGCTCGGCGGGCAGGCCGAACGCGTCGAACCCCATCGGGTGCAGCACGTTGTACCCGGCCATGCGGAAGTACCGCGTGTAGCAGTCGGTGCCGATGTACCCCAGCGGGTGCCCGACGTGCAGGCCGGCGCCCGACGGGTAGGGGAACATGTCCATCACGTACAGCTTCGGCGCCCCGGCGCGCGGGTGGTTCGGGTCGCTGAGCGGGCCGGTCGGGTTCGGCGCGTGGAAAGTGCCCTGCTCGGACCAGTAGTCCTGCCAGCAGGCCTCGATGTCCGCGGCCATCGCCGCCGTGTACCGGTACGGCGGGATGTCGACCGCCCCGTCGGTCACTGCCTCGCTCATGACTGTCGCCCACCCTCAAGGTCTCGGAATCACCAGCATTGGTTCCCAGTCCGAATCTGTTAGCGCTTCGCGAGGACACATTCGGACTGGGACCCCGATTGTCCGGGCATGAAAAAACCCCTCGCGCAGGAGGGGTCGCCGTGCCGTCGCGAGATGTGTTCGCGTCAGCACGGCTCGCTAAGAAGCCGGACCGCCCGGGTCATAAGCGCAGTGTACCGCAGGCCGAAACGGAAATTCCCGCCCGACCATCGAACTCTCACGCTGCGCTAATGCACCGTCGCCGTGGGTGCGCCGCCCGAGCAGGCGACGTCGTAGCGCAGCCGCTGCCCCTGCCGGAGGAACTCGACCCGGGCCTTGGTGTGCAGCCCGAGATCGGCCTGCACGAGCTGGACCCCGGCCGCGGGCAGCACGCGCAGCACGGTGACCTTGTGGCCGGCGCAGACCGCGACGACCACCCCGCCGCCGGTCTTCACGTCGGTGCTCGGCCCGGGGCCGTTGTCACGCGCGGTCGCGTCCTGGTCCTCGTCGTCGACGGCCGGGGTGACGGACGTCGTGACCGGCGGCTCGGCCGTCGCGGACGGCGTGACCGGCTCCGGCGCAGAGGAATAAGGAACGACCGGCGCCGGCCGGACCGCCTCCGCCGTGGCCCCGGCCGGCTCGCCGCCCGAGCCGCGCAGGGCGACGCCGGTCAGCACGGCGGCGATCGCGACCAGGGCGGCGACGCCGAGCAGCACCCGCTGCCGGCCGCCCGGGTCCTCCACCGGCTCGGTCGCGTCCGGGGACACGCCCGGCAGCAGCGGGAGGGCCACCAGCTCGGTGGTGCCCTCGGGCGGGGTGGCGCCCGGGGCGGGCTCCTGCAGTACCACCGAAAATCGCGGCACGATGCCGGCCGCATGGGCCAGCCGCGCCGCGACCACGACGGCGGCCGGGCGCTCCGCGGGGTCCTTGGCCAGGCACTGCATGTACAGCGCGCGCACGTCGGCGGGCAGGCCGGGCAGTTCGGGCAGGGGCGCCGGCGCGGCCGCCAGGTGCGCCCTGAGCATCTGGGCGGTGGTCTCGGAGCTCCAGGGCAGCCGGCCGGTCAGGCAGCGGTACAGCAGCAGCCCGAACGCGTACACATCGCTGGCCGGCGTGATCTCGCCGCCGACGAGCCGCTCGGGGGCGAGGTAGGCGGGGGTGCCGAGGACCCGCGGGGAGGCCTCGTCCACATCGGGCCGCCCGACGAAGCCGACGATGCCGAAGTCGAGGATCTTGGCCGCTTCCGGGGTGAGCACGACATTGGCCGGCTTGACGTCGCGGTGCACCAGATCGGCGGCGTGCGCGGCGGCCAGCCCGGCGGCGACCTCGGCGCAGATGCGCAGCGCGGCCGGCGGCGGCAGCGGGCCGCCCCGGAGGCGCTCGGCGAGGGTCGGGCCGCGCAACAGCTCCATCACGACGAACGGCAGCTGATCCGAAGTCTCGCCGTAGTCGTACACATTGGTGATGTTGGGATGTGTGAGCCGCGCGGCCGCCCGGGCCTCGAGCCGGATGCGCCGGCGCCAGTCGGCGTCCGCGGCCAGGTCGGAGCTGAGCACCTTGACCGCGACGTCGCGGTCGAGGATCTCGTCGCGGGCGCGCCAGACCACGGACATGCCGCCCTCCCCCAGCCGCTCGGCGAGGAGGTACCGCCCATTGACAAGCTGCCCGGGGTCCACGCGCCCCAGTCTGCCCCAATCGACGCGGACCGACATCTCGGCGACGTCGTTTACGGGGGTTTGGCCGGGGTACGTCCGGGCGTCCAAAAAAGTAGCGCCGACCAGCCGGGCGGGATGTCCGTTATCAACGGATTCCCGTCCGGCGGCGTGTCAATTCCCCGGCTAGCCTGAGGGGATAACAACGGCTCGGTTGCAATCTGATGACAACGTTTTCGTGCAACCGGGCGGTTCACCTACGGGTCATACACCTAACGGTGGCCACAGCACGACCATGAGGAGGCCAGTTGACCAGGCACCGCACGTTCGAGGAACTCGGCGCGCCGCTACCCACGCCCGAGTTCCGCGCCGCGACCGATGCGATCGTCGCCAACATCGAACAGGTCATCGAGGGCAAGACCGCCACCGTGCGGCTCGCGCTGGCGGTGATGCTCGCTGAGGGCCACCTCCTCATCGAAGACGTTCCCGGTGTGGGCAAGACGAAACTCGCCAAGGCACTCGCGCGGTCCATCGACTGCTCGGTCCGGCGCATCCAGTTCACGCCCGACCTGCTGCCCAGCGATGTCACGGGCGTGAGTGTGTACAACCAGGAGACCCGCGACTTCGAGTTCAAGCCGGGCGCGGTGTTCGCCAACATCGTCGTCGGCGACGAGATCAACCGGGCCTCGCCGAAGACACAGTCGGCCCTGCTGGAGAGCATGGAGGAGCGGCAGGTCACCGTCGACGGCGCGACCTACCCGCTGCAGATCCCCTTCATGGTCGTCGCGACCCAGAACCCGATCGAGATGGAGGGCACCTACCCGCTGCCCGAGGCGCAGCGCGACCGGTTCACCGCCCGGATCGCGATGGGCTACCCGGACATGGGTGCGGAGCTGGCCATGCTCGACGTCCACGGCCGCCACGACGCGCTGGACGACCTCGTGCCCGTCTCCGACGGCAGCATCATGCGCCGGATGATCGCCACGGTCCGCGACGTCCACGTCGCCGACGCGGTCAAGCAGTACGCAGTAAACATCGTCACCGCCACCCGCGAGTCTCCCGAGCTGCGCCTGGGCGCCTCACCCCGCGCCACGCTGCAGCTGCTGCGCACCGCCCGCGCCGTCGCCGCCATCGAGGGCCGCGAGTTCGTGCTCCCCGACGACCTGCAGGCGCTGGCCGTGCCGGTGCTCGCCCACCGCGTGATCCCGACGGCCGAGGCGCAGCTGTCCCGGCGCACCACCGACGCGATTATCGCCGAGCTCGTGCACCGGCTGCCGCTGGCGACCGAGCGGCCCCCGCGCTCCCCCTACGACACCCGATCGCAGCGGCCCCAGCAGTACGGGGGCCGCTGAGCATGCGAGAGGCGCTGCGGGGGCTCACCACCCGGGGTCGTAGCTTCCTGGCCGCCGCCGCAGCGGCCCTCATCGCCGCCATCATCCTCGGCGAGCGCGACCTGTTGCGTGTGGCGCTGCTGCTGGCCGCGCTGCCACTGCTGTCCGCGGCCTACGTCGGGCGGACCCGCTACCGCCTCTCGTGCAGCCGCACCCTCGACCCGCACCGCGTCCAGGTCGGCGCGAGCGCGCGGGTCATCCTGCGCCTGCAGAACCTCTCCCGGCTGCCCACCGGCACGATGCTGCTGGAGGACCGGCTGCCCTACGCGCTGGGCTCCCGCCCGCGGCTGGTGCTGGAGAAGCTCGGCGCGCACCAGGCCAGCTCGGTGGCCTACACCGTGCGCGCCGACGTGCGGGGCCGCTACGAGGTCGGCCCGCTGGTCGTGCGCCTGACCGACCCGTTCGGGCTGTGCGAGCTGACCCGGGCCTTCCCGTCGGTGGACCGGCTCACCGTCATCCCGCAGGTGGTACCGCTGCCGTCGGTGCGCCTGGCCGGCGAGTTCGCCGGCTCCGGGGAGAGCCGCGCCCGCTCCGTCGCCGTGCACGGCGAGGACGACGCGGCGACGCGGGAGTACCGCTACGGCGACGACCTGCGCCGCGTGCACTGGCGCTCCACCGCCCGCACCGGCGAGCTCATGGTCCGCCGCGAGGAGCAGCCCTGGGAGAGCCGCGCCACCGTCGTGCTCGACACGCGCGCCACCGCCCACCGCGGCGAGGGCCCGACGGCGAGCTTCGAGTGGGCGGTCTCGGCGGCCGCGAGCGTCGCGGTGCATCTGCGGCACGCGGGGTACAAGATGCGGCTCGTCACCGACGCCGGCGTGGACGTCGACGCGACCGAGATCGACGGCGACGGCCCGCTGCTCGACCAGCTCGCCGACGTGCGGCTGGCCCAGCGCGGGGACATCGCCACGCTCATCGAGAGCGTCCGGCGGCGCAGCGACGGCGGCCTCATCATCGGCATCTTCGGCCTGCTGTCCTCGGCCGAGGCGGAGCTGCTGGCCTCGTTCCGCTCCAACAACGCGACATGCATCGCGCTGTTCATCGACTCGTCGACCTGGCTGAACCTGCCGACGGCGGCGCGCGAGGAGGCCGACCGCGCCCACGGCGTCGCGTCGCTCGCGCTGCTGCGCAGCGGCTGGCGGGTCGTCGAGGTGCCGCACGGGGCGAAACTGTCCGCGCTGTGGCCGCAGTCCGGACGGGGGTCGCAGGGCTTCGCCTGGCGGGCCGCGTCCGCGGAGAGCGTCGCTGGAGGAGTCCGGTGAACCAACGCAAGCACTTGACGCTGATCGCGGCGGGTTCGGCGTTCCTGGCGTCGCTGCCGCTGGTCAACGTCTTCGACCACTACACGTGGGCGATCCGGGCGTTCCTCGTCGTGGCCGTCATGTGCGGGGTGGGGCTGGTGGTGCGCAGCCTGCGGGCCCCGGCCTGGGCGCCGACGGCCGCGATGGCCCTCGCCGCGCTGCTGTCGCTGACCTGGCTGTACCGCAGCCACGAGGAGTTCCTCGGGATCCTCCCGTCGCCGGGCACCATCTCCCACTTCGGGCAGCTGCTGCACACGGCGTCGCAGGAGATGAGCGAGTACGCCACGCCCGTCGCCGACCGCGAGGGCTTCCTGTTCCTCGCCACGCTCGGCGTCGCCGCGGTGGCGCTGCTCGTCGACCTCTTCGCGGTGGTACTGCGCCGGCCCGCGCTGGCCGGCCTGCCGATGCTCGCCATCTACTCGGTGCCGGTCACCGTCGACATCGACACCACCGCCTGGCTGCCCTTCGCGCTCGGCGCCATCGGCTTCCTGTGGCTGCTGGTCACCGACAACGTCGACCGGGTGCGCCGCTTCGGCCGCCGCTTCACCGGCGACGGGCGGGACGTCGACCTGTGGGAGCCCTCGCCGCTCGCCGCGGCCGGCCAGCGCCTCGGCGCGATAAGCGTCGCCGCCGCGGTACTCATCCCACTGGTGCCCTTCGCGATGCCGGCCGGCCTGCTCGACAGCATCGGCGCCGGGGCGGGCGCCGGGGGCGGCGGGATCGGCAACGGCCGCAACGGCAAGTCGGTGAGCATGTTCGCGCTGCTGTCCGGGCAGCTCACCCGCGACAAGTCGTACGACATGGTCAAGGTGACGAACGTCGACGACGACCACCCGTTCTACCTGCGCTTCAACGTGCTCGAGGACCTCAACGCGCGCGGCTTCGCGGCCCGCCCGATCTCCGGCGGCGCGCCCGTGAGCAACGGCCTGGGCAAGCCGGAGTGGAACAGCTCGGTGAAGACCGAGACGCACACCGCGAAGATCGAGGTCACCAACGAGCTCGCGATCAGTTACATGCCGATCTACACGTGGCCGACGAAGATCGACCGGCTGAGCAACCAGTGGTCCTTCGATCCGAAGACCGCGGTGGTGTACTCCGGGAAGGACACCTCGTCCAAGAAGACCTTCACGGTGACGTACCAGCGCCCGGACATCAGCCCCGACCAGCTGCGCCAGGCCGGCGGGCTGAACCTCAACGACCCGGCCCTGAAGGACCTGGCCACGGCGCCGAGCAACCCGTTCGTCAAGAGCAAGGTCGACGAGCTGACCAAGGGCAAGACCAACGAGTACGACAAGGTCAAGGCCCTCTACGACTTCTTCTCGCCCGACAACGGCTTCGTCTACGACATCACCACCGGCCCGGACACCAGCGGCACCAAGATCGCCGACTTCCTGCAGAACAAGCGCGGCTACTGCGCCCAGTACGCGGCCGCGTTCGGCTGGATGCTGCGCGAGGCGAAGATCCCGGCCCGGGTCGCGTTCGGCTTCGCCCGCGGCGGCAAGACCACCGACCGGACGATGACGCTGACCAACTTCAACCTGCACGCCTGGACCGAGGTGTACTTCCCCGGGTACGGCTGGCTGCCCTTCGACGCGACCCCGTCGACGCAGATCAGCGGCGCGGTGACCGCGTCGTACCTGCCGACGGCCGGCACCGTGAACGGCGACGACAGCGTCGACCGGCCCGGCAACGACCGCAACCCGCAGAACGACCCCTCGGCGCCGGCGGCCCAGACCGACACCCACGACAACAACAACGGCGCCGACGCCCAGACCGATAGCACGGACCTGTCGGCCGCGGCGCGGGCCCTGAACTTCGTGACCAGCGCGGCGGGCATCACGCTCCTCGCGGTGGTCGTCCTGGCCCTGCTCCTGGGCACGCCGGCGCTGACCCGCTCCCGCACCCGGCGGCGCCGCCTGGCGTTCGCCGCGGCCCCACCGGCCGGCACCCCCGTGGTCACCGGCGAGGGCCCGACCATGGAGGTCATCCCGGACGAACGGTTCCTCGGGGCGGCCCGGGAGAACGCCCACCGCGCGTGGGACGAGCTCATCGACACCATGGTCGACTACCGAGTGCCGGTGGACGAGGCCGAGACGCCCCGCGCCACGGTCGAGCGCCTGGTCAGGAAGGAACGCCTGCGCGACCAGGCCGAGTCCGGCGCCCGGCTGATCTCGACCGCGGAGGAGCACGCCCGCTACGCCCGCCGCCCGCTCACGGGCCGCGAGCTGCGAACGGCGATCTCGTCGGTGGAGACGGCGTTCGCGGCGAACGCGTCGCGCAAGGTCCGGCTGACCGCCCGCTTCCTGCCCCCGTCGGTCCTGCGCCGCTGGAGGACACGCTTCTCGACCAGCACGAGCGGCGCGGCGCTCTCGGCCGGCCGCGGGTGGGACGGCTTCATGCGAACCGTGAGCTGGCGCCGCATCGTGGCGCGGCGTGCTGATCGGTAGCCACGCTCGTTGAGTCAGGGCCGCCTCCCGTTCTGTCGCGGGGGGCGGCCCTTTTACTTGGCCATTGGTGGCATCGCGGCTTGGTGGCTAGGCTCGTGGAGTCAGGGCCGCCTCACGTTCTGTCGCGGGAGGCGGCCCTCTCGTGCGAAAAGACGGGCGAGCCGCGCTCAGACCGCAGCTGTTACTCGATAAGTCGGGCGCTCCGCGCCACGACTTATCGGATTTTTCGCCTGACAGGTCTTATTTCCGATTTGCGGCAATCACTGGACGCCGGCGTGAAAATCTCACGCGGCGGCCTTTGAGAAATCGGCCGCACGCGGGATTCGGGCCGCGAATGCGGGGGCCTTTGTGCACCGGTTGGCGAAGCCGGCGGCTCGTAGGAGTGCCAAGACCGGGTCTGCAGGCGGGGCGAAGCGGGCGGCTCACCCGAGTGCTCAAACCGTGATGGCCAGCGCGGCGGGCCTCGCACCGGGCGGGCGGAGCCGGCGGCTCACCCGAGTGCTCAAACCGTGACGGCCAGCGCGGAAGGCCTCGCACCGGGCGGGCGAAGCCGACGGCTCACCCGAGTGCTCAAACCGTGACGGCCAGCGCGGAAGGCCTCGCACCGGGCGGGCGAAGCCGACGGCTCACCCGAGTGCTCAAACCGTGACGGCCAGCGCGGACG
>NZ_JBEZDS010000014.1:36108-95454 GCF_040648435.1 Dactylosporangium sp. NPDC049140
GCGGAAGGCCTCGCACCGGGCGGGCGAAGCCGACGGCTCACCCGAGTGCTCAAACCGGGACGGCCAGCGCGGAAGGCCTCGCACCGGGCGGGCGAAGCCGACGGCTCACCCGAGTGCTCAAACCGGGACGGCCGGCGCGGCGGGCCTCGCATCGGGCAGAGCGCGGGCGGCCAGATCCAACCCGACTGGGTGGGCGCCGACGCAGGTCAGGCACCGGGCAGGCTTCCGCCCAGGCAGAGAGGCTTCGATAGGCGGCGCCCACCCAGCAGCGTTCCAGCCGCGATCGAGGCCCGGTCGGCGAGGCAGCAGCGGCAGCAGTCCGCGGGCATGGTGAAGACGCACGGGCCGTCCGCGGTCGTCGGTGGGCGGCCCAGCCCGGTCAGGCGACCGTCAGAGGTCGCCCTCGGGGCGTCGACGCCAGCGCTCCTCGAGGCGGTCCACCAGGCCACCGCGGCGCTGGCGGGTGCGGCGCGTGGCCGTTCCGCCGACCGCGTGCAGGTCGGTGGACTGGCCGCGACGGTATGCCTGGACGCCGAACGCCAACGCGCACAGCATCACCAGGAACCCGCCCACGCCGAGGAGTGGAATGCGAATTGCCACGCCGTAGACAAGCAGCGCCATGCCGGCCAGCAGCAGAATCCCTGCTGCAATCATCCGGCGCTTGGCATGGAACCGCGGGTCGGTGGCGCGCACCGCCGAAGCGAACTTGGGATCCTCGGCTAGCGACCGCTCGATCTGCTCGAACAGCCGCTGCTCGTGCTCCGAGAGCGGCACGGCACTCCTCCCCGGTCGCGAAGGCCGGTCCTGAGGGACCGGCAGTCCGGCACAGCCGGACGGCTGCGTACTGGCAAGTTTACGAGGGGGTCAACCCGTCGGAAAGCGGGACGATGGTCCGGCCGTGCCGATTTTCCGACGAGGGTGGCTCCTATGTCCTCCCATTGTGTCGCCTCGGGGACTCTTCTGCCCCCTCCCCGCGCGGTGCGGCTCCATTTCCGTCGGTGCGCATGCCGTCGCCCCGGAGCAGGCTGGCGGGCTTGACGAGGCCCCGGCCGAAGCGCGCGGCGATCGCGTCGGCGGCTCGTTCGGCGTCGCGCCAGCCATGGTCGCGCTCACCCAGCGTCATCTGCCGGGGTGCGCCGTCGGCGTGGACGAGGCCCTCGACGCGGACGCCGATGAGCCTGATCCGCTCGCCCGGGCGTCCGGCCTGGAACAACGCCCAGCCGAGCTCGAAGATCTCGCGGGCGACGTCGGTGGGGACGTCTACGGTGCGTGAGCGGCTCAGGGTCTGGAAATCGGCGAGCCTGATCTTCACCGAGACCGTCCGGCCGGCCTGCCCGGCGTGACGCAGGCGCTCGGCGACCTTGCCGGAGAGGGCGAGCATCGTGCGTCGGATGGTCGACAGGTCGCTCACGTCGACGTCGAAGGTGGTTTCGGCGCCGATGGACTTCTCGACGTGCTCGGGAATCACCCGTCGGGGGTCACGGGCCCAGGACAGCTCGCGCAGGTGATGGGCCCCGGCGTCGCCCACGGCGGAGCGCAGCAGGCCGATCGGGGCGGCGGCGAGGTCGCCGATGGTCCGGAGCCCGAGCCGCTGGAGGGTCTCGGCGGTACGCTCGCCGACGCCCCATAGCGCCTCGACCGGCAGCGGGTGGAGATACTCCAGCTCACGCTCGCGCGGGACGACGACCATCCCGTCGGGTTTGGCGCGGGTGGAGCCGAGCTTGGCCAGGAACTTGGTGCCGGCCACCCCCACGGAGCAGGTCAGCCGCTGCTCCTGCGCGACCCGGCGCCGGATCTGCGCGGCGATCTCGGCCGGGCGCCCGAGGAGCTTGCGCGCCCCGGCGACGTCGAGGAACGCCTCGTCGAGCGAGAGCGGCTCGACCAGCGGCGTGACGTCGCGGAAGATGGCCATCACGGCGCGGGACGCTTCGGTGTACGCCCCGAAGTCCGGCGGCAGGAAGACGGCCTGCGGGCACAGGCGCTGGGCCCGGCTGCCCGGCATCGCGCTGTGCACCCCGAACTCGCGCGCCTCGTAGCTCGCGGCGGACACGACTCCGCGCGGCCCCGCCCCGCCGACGATTACCGGCTTGCCGCGCAGCTCGGGCCGCCGGCGGACCTCCACCGAGGCGTAGAACGCGTCCATGTCGACGTGCAGCACGGTGCAGCCCGTGTCGTCGGCGTGCGGTCCGAACTCGCCGGCGCCTCCGCGTGGTACAACCTGACTTCGCCCCACACCGGGAACCTTAGCGGCCCCCTCTGACAAAATTGACGAAAAATTAGGTTTGCCTTACCTTCCAAACATGGCCTCTGTCGCGATGACCTCGCCCCTGGCGCCGGTCGTCGCGGCCGTCGAGGGGCTCCGGCGCCGCCACCCGGCCCTGACCTGCGTCGTCTTCCCCGGCCTGGTGATCACGCCGACGGCGCAGTGGTCGAACGGCACCAACCCACAAGCGGCGGCGGTACTGCTGGTAGCCGGATGGACCCGCGCCCGCCGCGTGCCTCTGCTCATCCCGGGCGAGACGTTCGTCAACCGTGCGGGCCAGCTGGGCGTGCGCACGGCCCGCGTCGCCGTGCTGGCCGACGACCCCGCGGCGGGCACGCCCGGCGTGGTCGTCGCTGAGGACCGGGACGAGCTGCTGGCCCTGGTCGCGCGGCACACGGACGCGCCGGGCGCCGAACTGGCCCGCCACGTGCGGCACGTGACCGCGCTGCTGGAGTCGCAGAGTCGCGCTACATGCCCTGTCGGGGTATAAATCCGATATGTCGGGCCGAGGGACGAGGCCTGACATATCGGATTTAGCGCCGCACGACCAGGAGCGGGATCTCCATCTCCGCCGTCGTGTTCGAGCCGTGGAAGGCGATCATCGAGTTCAGCCGCGGCGGCTCGTGCCGGCTGGCCATCAGGACCCAGCGGTCGCGGCACACGGCCACCACGTCGCCGATGCGCTGCAGGTGTGACTCCGGGACCGGGCCGAACCAGCCCGCGGCCACCGCCTCCGCGCGCTCGACCACCCAGGCCCGCTCGCCCAGCACGTCCCGCCAGGTCGACAGTACGTCGGCCCGGGCGCCCTCCACCGTGTGCAGGTAGCGGACCCGCGCCTCGCCGGCCACGAAGGTGACGCCCTCGGTCAGGCGGGGGTCGCGGTCCACGTCGATGCGGGTGTCCGGGGGGATGTCGAGCTGGCCGTGGTCGGCGGTCACGATCAGGGCCGTGTCCGGGGGCAGGCCGTCCACCAGGCGGGTGACCAGGCGGTCGGCGTCGGCGGCCGCCTGGTGCCACTCCGGCGTGGCGATGCCGAAGTCGTGGCCGGCGCGGTCGACGTCGGGGAGGTAGCCGTACACCAGGCGGGAGCTCGACAGGGCGGCCAGCATCTCCTCCGCGACGGCGTCCGCCTCGATGCCGGGGCCGAGGCGGGCGCCGCGGTACGCCGAGACGGTCAGCCCGGTGTCCGTGAAGCGCGGGTTGGTCACCACGGTCGGGGCCAGGCCGGCCTCGCTCGCGCGGGTGAACGCGGTAGGCACCGGCTGCCACACGGCCGGGTCGGGGTCGCCGGTCCAGTGCAGGTGGTTGAGGATCTTGCCGGTGCCGGGGCGCAGGAGGTTGAAGCCGACGATGCCGTGGTGGCCGGGGGTGGTGCCCGTGCCCAGGGTGACCAGGCTGACCGGGGTCGTCGACGGGAAGCCCGACGTGATGGGGCGGCCCAGGCCGAGGCGGCCCGCGACGATGTCGGTCATCGTGGGAGCGTCGGCCGCGGCCAGGGGCAGCTGGTGCCAGCCCATACCGTCCAGGAGTACCACCGCGACCCGGCGCACCCCGTCCAGCTCGGCGGCGAGGTTCAGCGCGTCCGGCTCCCCCGCGACGCCCAGGAACGACAGCGCCGTGGGCAGGATGTCGGCCAGGCTGTCGTGCCCGTACCGGGGCTCGACCGGGTCCAGCAGGTTCATGCGCGGCGGGCGAGGAGGTGGAGCTGGGTGGCGATGTCGCGGTACGGCGGCGTCCCGGCCAGGGCCAGCTCGAAGGCGGCCAGGGCCTCGGGCTCGCTCTCGGCGACGGTGCCGGGCACCAGGTCGGCGACGACCCGCACGCCGTGCACCTGCTCGACGGTCAGGCCGCACTCGTCGAGCAGGGCGGTGGCGGTCGCGGCGTCGTAGCGGCGGCGGAGCCGGTCGCGGGTGTCACCGCGGCCGTCGGGGCTGGCCACCAGCAGGGAGGCGGCGGCGAGGTGGCCGTTGATCGCGCGGGCCAGCACGGCGGCGGCGCGGTTGGCGACGACGACGCTGGCCGCGCCGCCGGGACGCAGGGTCCCGGCGAGCGCGGCGACGACCTTGTGCGGGTCGTCCACGACCTCCAGCAGGCTGTGGCAGAGCACCAGGTCCACGCTCCGCGGCTCGACCAGGTCGGCCAGGCCGTCGCCGTCGCCCTGCACCGCCCGCACCCGCTCCCCCACCCCGGCCTCGGCGGCACGGCGGGTGAGGGCGGCGAGCGCGTCGGGGCTCGGGTCGACGACGGTGACGGTGTGCCCGGCCTGGGCCAGCGGGACGGCGAAGCCGCCGGTGCCGCCGCCGACGTCGAGGGCGTTCAGCGGGCGGGCGGCCCGGGCCAGCTCGTCACGCAGCACGCGCCAGACGACGGCGGTGCGAGGCGCAGAAGACTCCACCCGGCAAACCTTAGAGCAACCCAGCAGCCGATCAGCCGTTTGGGCGTTCACCCACCGTAGGACGCCGAGGGGGTGTGGGCGGAGCCGAGCTCCCCTACGGGAGGAGACGCAGTGTCCAGCAGCGGCAGGTACACCTGGCCGCCCGCCGCGGCGAACTCCTCGGACTTCTGCCGCATGCCGAGCTCGGCGTACTCGCGCAGGTCCTGGCTGATGCGCATGGAGCAGAACTTGGGCCCGCACATGGAGCAGAAGTGCGCGGTCTTGGCGGGCTCGGCCGGGAGGGTCTCGTCGTGGTACGCCCGCGCCGTGTCCGGGTCCATCGCCAGGTTGAACTGGTCCTCCCAGCGGAACTCGAAGCGGGCCTTGGACAGCGCGTCGTCCCAGGCCTGGGCGCCCGGGTGGCCCTTGGCGAGATCGGCGGCGTGCGCGGCGATCTTGTACGCGATCACGCCGGCCTTGACGTCGTCGCGGTTGGGCAGGCCGAGGTGCTCCTTGGGCGTCACGTAGCAGAGCATCGCGGTGCCGTACATCGCGATCATGGCCGCCCCGATGGCCGAGGTGATGTGGTCGTAGGCGGGCGCGACGTCGGTGGTGAGCGGGCCGAGCGTGTAGAAGGGGGCCTCGTGGCACCACTCCATCTGCAGGTCCACGTTCTCCTTGATCTTGTGCAGGGGCACGTGGCCGGGGCCCTCGATCATCACCTGCACGTCGTGCTCCCAGGCGATCTTCGTCAGCTCGCCGAGGGTCTTGAGCTCGGCCAGCTGGGCCTCGTCGTTGGCGTCGGCGATGGAGCCGGGGCGCAGCCCGTCGCCGAGGGAGAACGCGACGTCGTACTTCGCGAAGATCTCGCACAGCTCGGCGAAGTGCGTGTAGAGGAAGTTCTCCTCGTGGTGGGCCAGGCACCAGGCGGCCATGATCGAGCCGCCGCGGGACACGATGCCGGTGACCCGCCGGACGGTCAGCGGCACGTAGCGCAGCAGCACCCCGGCGTGCACCGTCATGTAGTCGACGCCCTGCTCGGCCTGCTCGATGATGGTGTCGCGGTACGCCTCCCAGGTCAGCCGCACCGGGTCGCCGCCGACCTTCTCGAGGGCCTGGTAGATGGGCACGGTACCGATGGGCACCGGGGAGTTGCGCACGATCGCCTCGCGCGTGGCGTGGATGTGCTTGCCGGTGGACAGGTCCATGACGGTGTCCGCGCCCCAGCGGGTGGCCCAGGTGAGCTTGGCGACCTCCTCGTCGACGCCGGAGGAGACCGCGCTGGTGCCGATGTTGGCGTTGACCTTCACGAGGAACCGGGCGCCGATCACCATCGGCTCGCTCTCGGGGTGGTTGACGTTGTTGGGCAGGATGGCCCGGCCGGCGGCGATCTCGGCCCGCACCAGCTCCGGCTCGACGTTCTCGCGGATCGCCGCGAACTCCATCTCCGGGGTGATCATGCCCTGCCGCGCGTAGTACAGCTGCGTGCGCTCGACCGGGCCGCGCTCGGCGATCCACGGACGGCGGTCGGTGATCGGGCCGGAGGTGTCGTACAGCCGGACCGGTGGGTTGTCACCGCTGAGCGCGATCTCGGCGAACGGGACCCGCAGGTCGGGGCGGGAGCCCGTGACGTAAACCTTACTTTTCATGCCAAACCTCCCGTAAAAGGGCATGGAGAACCTGAGGCAGCGTCGAACCCGTGCGTTAGAAGGGGCCCCAGGCGAGGGGGCCGTGGCCGGCGCCCAGGCTCCAGGACGCCGAGCGGGTGAGGGCCGAGTGGACGTAGGACTTGGCCCCGGCGAGGGCGATCGGCAGCTCGTCGCCGGCCGCGAGCCGGGCGGCGGTCGAGGCGGCGAAGGTGCAGCCGGTGCCGTGGTTGTTGGACGTGGGGATCCAGGGCGCGGTGAGCAGCGAGGTGTGGCCGTCGTACCAGACCGCGTCCACCGCCTCGGCGCTCCCCCGCAGGTGGCCGCCCTTGACCACGACGCAGCGGGGGCCGTAGGCGGCCAGGTCCTCGGCGGCCTTGGCGGCGTCCTCGGCGTCGAGGACGTCGCGGCCGAGCAGCACCGAGGCCTCGCGCAGGTTCGGCGTGACGACGGCGGCGTGCGGGAAGAGCAGGTCGAGGTACGCCCGCTCGGCGTCGGCGGTGAAGAGCCGGTCGCCGGAGGAGGCCACGAGCACCGGGTCGACGACCAGGCCCGGCAGCCGCGGCGCGAACCGGGCCACGAGCGCGACGGTCTCCGGGGTGGCCAGCATGCCGGTCTTCACCGCGGCGACGGGCAGGTCGTCGAGGACGGCCTCGAGCTGGGCCTGCACGAACCCCGGGTCGACGGCGGAGATGGCCCGCACGCCGACGGTGTTCTGGGCGGTGAGCGCGGTGATCACGCTGGTGCCGAAGACCCCGTGCGCGGCGAAGGTCTTGAGGTCGGCCTGGATCCCGGCCCCGCCCCCGGAGTCGGAGCCGGCGATGGTGAGCGCAACGGGCGGGTTCATGCGGCGAGGAGCTCCTTCACCAGGCGCCCCGGGTCGTCGGCGCGCATGACGGCCCCCATCACGGCCACGCCGGCGGCGCCCTCGTCCAGGCAGTCGCGGACGCGGGCCGGGGTGTCCACGCCGCCGAGCGCGTAGACCGGCACGGGCGCGACCACCGCCATGCGGCCCAGGGCGGCCAGGCCGAGCGGCGGGCCGTACCCGGGCTTGCTGCGCGTGGCGAAGATCGGCGAGAGGGTGACGTAGTCGGCGGGGTCCTCGGCGGCCGCGAACAGCTCCTCGAGGCCGTGGCACTTGCACAGCTCGCCGTCCTCCTCCAGCAGCAGGCGGCCGCCGACCTGGTCGAGGCGGGTGCGCAGGGCCGCGGCGAGCTTGAGGCGGCGCCGCGGCGGGAGGTCGTGCTCGCGCAGGACCACCACCCGGGCCCCGCCGTCGACGGCGCCCGCGATCACCTCGTCCAGCGGGCGTTCAGCCTGCCGGCGGTCGGTGAAGACGATGAGGCCGGGCTCTACCACGGCATACCTCCGGTCGGGCTGGATGCGGTCGCGTGCAGGCGCCGGGGGATCCGCCCGGCCAGGTGGGCCAGGCGGCCGGCCCGCACCGCGAGGCGCATCGCCTCGGCCATGTGCGCCGGGTGCTCGGCCCGGGTGACGGCGGAGGCGAGCAGCACCCCGTCGCAGCCCAGCTCCATGGCGAGGGCGGCGTCGGAGGCGGTACCGATCCCGGCGTCGAGAATGACCGGCACGGTGACGAGCCGCCGGATCAGCGCGATGTTGTGCGGGTTGCGGATGCCCAGCCCGGAGCCGATGGGCGCGCCGAGCGGCATGACGGCCGCGCAGCCGGCGTCGGCCAGGCGCTGGGCGAGGATCGGATCGTCGCTGGTGTACGGCAGGACGACGAACCCGTCCTCGACGAGCCGGGCGGCCGCGGTGACCAACTCGACGCCGTCGGGCAGCAGGGTCTCCTCGTCGCCGATCACCTCGAGTTTCACCCAGGCGGTGCCGAACGCCTCCCGGGCCAGGTGGGCGAGCTTGACCGCCTCGGTGGCCGTGTAGCAGCCGGCGGTGTTGGGCAGCACGCGTACCCCGCACCGCTCGACCACGTCGAGGAGCGAGGGCGCGGCCGGGTCGAGCCGGCGCAGCGCGACGGTGACGAGCGCGGTGCCGCTGGCCCGGATCGCCGCCTCCAGGGCGGCGTGGCTCGTCGCCCCGCCGGTGCCGAGGATGAGGCGGGACGACAGCTCCACGCCGTCCAGCACAAGGGCGTCATCCACCTTGGACCGCCGTCAGCACCTCGACGTGGTCGCCGTCGGCCGGGCGCGTCTGCGCCCAGCGCGATCGGGGTACCACGTCACCGTTGAGGGCGACGGCGATCCCGCGCGGATCGTCTCCGGCGAGGGCGTGCACCACGTCGGCGACGGTGGTGCCGTCGGCGACGCTCGATGCGACCGCGTTGACCACGAGCTGCATAGGACTCACTCCTGCCTCCCTGCGCCGGCATGACCCGGATCAGGTTCGACGGTCGGGGGCTGACAGCCCCCCTCTCAGCCCGGTCACACCGGACTCCCGTGGGGTACGTGTCCGACCATAACGCCGCCGCCATGGTCAGGTAAAGCGCGCTGCCCCGAAGGCGTGAAGGTCGACCCCGGTCGCGCCGAGCAGCGCGAGGTCGGCGACGGCGGCCGCGGTGACCGGGGCCAGGAGCACGCCGTTGCGGTGGTGACCGGTGGCGACCAGCACCCCCGACGGCGCCAGGCGGCCGATGACCGGGGCGTTGTCGGGCGTGCCCGGGCGCAGGCCGGCGAGGGTCTCGGCCAGCGCCAGCTCGGCGACGCCGGGCAGGAGGTCGGCGGCCGGGCGGAGCAGGTCCAGCACGCCGCCGGCGGTGACCGTGGTGTCGGCGCCGCGCTCCTCCTCCGTGGCGCCGACGACGAGCTCGCCGTCGGCGCGCGGCACGAGGTACACGTGCCGCCCCGCCGCCACCCCCCGCACGACGTGCCGCAGCAGCGGCTCGGCGCCCCGCAGCCGCAGCAGCTGGCCCTTCACGGGGCGCACCGGCAGCCCGGTCAGCGCGGCCGAGCCGGTGCCGTTGGCGACGATGATCACATCGTCCCGCAGCGTGGACAGCTCGGTGACGTCCCGCGCCTCGAACCGCACCGGCAGCGTGCGCAGGGCCCGCAGCAGCCGCCGCGGGTCGACCTGGTGGTCGCCGGGGGCGAGCGCGCCGCCGCGGACCCGCGGGGCGAGCAGCGGCTCGAGCTCGCGCAGCCCCCGGCCGGTGAGCGGCTCGATGGGGGTACCCGCGCGGCGGTAGAAGCCGATCAGCCGGTCGATCTCGGCCTGGTCGTCGGCGGTGAGCGCGACGAGGAGGGTGCCGTCGGTGCGGTACGCGACAGGCACCCCGGTCCGGGCCTCGACCCGCTCGGCGAACGACGGCCAGCGGCGCATCGACTCGAGCATCAGCGCCTGCAGATCCTCCTCGCCGAACACGGCCTCGCCGGTGGGCGCGAGCATTCCGGCGGCGACCAGCCCGGCCCCGGCCGAGGGGTCGCGGTCGTACACCGTGATCGCTGCGGCGCCGCGCTCGACGAGCTCGAACGCGACGCTGAGCCCGATGATCCCGCCGCCGACGATCCCGAACGTCGTCATGCGGTGAACTCCAGGGCCGCGGCATACGGGTCGGCGGCCCCGCTGACCGCGCCCACCACGGCGACGGCGTGCGCGCCCGCGGCGAAGAGCTCGCCGGCCCGGGCCGCGGTCACCCCGCCGATCGCCACCACCGGCACGCGTACCGCCTCGGCCACCGCGCGCACCCCGGCCGGCCCGATCGCGTCGGGCAGCCCGGTCTTCGTGGTGGTCGCGAACGCGGGCCCGACGCCGAGGTAGGAGGCGCCGTCGGCGACCGCCCGGCGCGCGGTCTCGGGGTTGCGGGCGGTGGCGCCGAGGATCGCGTGCGGGCCGAGCACGCGCCGGGCCGCGGCCACGGGCAGGTCGTCGGCGCCGACGTGCCCGCCGTCGGCCCCGGCCGCGACCGCGATGTGCAACCGGTCGTTGACCAGGCACGTACGGCCCAGCTCGCGGCACATCGCCAGCACGCGCACGGTCAGCTCGTAGGCCTCGCGATCGGTGACGGCGTCCTCGGGCCGCACCTGCACGACGTCGAAGCCGGCCCGCAGCGCCGCCGCGACGACCTCCAGCGCGTTGCGGCCGGGCCGCGTATCGGTCACCAGATGCAGTCGTCCGATGGTTGGCATCGCGATAGTTTTTCAGACATGAAGCAAGTGCGACTCGGCCGGACCGGCCTGCAGGTCTCCGAAATCTGTCTCGGCATGATGAGCTACGGCAACCCCGCCATCCGCCCGTGGGCGCTCGACGAGGGGGGCGCCGACCCGTTCGTGCGCCGCGCCGCCGAGGCCGGGATCACGTTCTTCGACACCGCCGACGTCTACTCCGTCGGCGCCAGCGAGACCATCACCGGACGTCTGCTGGCGAAGTACTTCACGCACCGCGACGACTACGTGCTCGCCACCAAGGTGCACGGCCGGATGAGCGAGGCCGCGAACGACGGCGGCCTGTCGCGCAAGCACATCCTGGCCGCCATCGACAACTCGCTGCGCCGCCTCGGCACCGACCACGTGGACCTGTACCAGATCCACCGCTGGGACGCGGAGACGCCGATCGAGGAGACGATGGAGGCCCTGCACGACGTCGTCCGCGCCGGCAAGGCCCGCTACATCGGGGCGTCGAGCATGTACGCCTGGCAGTTCTCCAAGGCCCAGCACCTCGCGCGCACCAACGGCTGGACGCCGTTCGTGTCGATGCAGAACCACTACAACCTGGTGTACCGCGAGGAGGAGCGCGAGATGCTCCCGCTCTGCGCGGACCAGGGCGTCGGCGTGATCCCGTGGAGCCCGCTCGCCCGCGGCCTGCTGGCGGGCAACCGGGGCCGCGGCGGCGAGCGGCGCACGACCCGGGCGAACAACGACCCGTACGGCGACTCGCTGTACTCCGAGGACGACTTCAACGTCGTGGACGCCAACGCCGAGCTGGCCACCGAGCGCGGCGTCACCCCGGCCCAGACCGCCCTGGCCTGGCTCCTGTCCAACCCGGCGGTGACGGCCCCGATCGTCGGCGCGACGAAGCTGCAGCACCTGGAGGACGCGATCGCCGCGACGGACCTGACCCTGGACGAGAAGGAGATCGAGCGCCTGGAGGCGCCGTACGTGCCGCACCGCATCTCCGGCCACTCATAGCCGGAAACGCAGAAGAGGGGCCCCGGCGACCGGGGCCCCTCTTCGCGCAGACGTGCTCAGTTGGACGCGACGCCCAGCTGGCCCTCGCCACCGTGGAACTCGGTGCCCTGGGCGAAGGAGGCGTCGAAGCGCTGCTCCAGCGCGTCGAGCTCACCGAACTCCGCCTGGTGCGAGTCCTGGCTGCCCTCGGCCGCGAACACGTGGTCGTCGACCGACGCGTCGTGCGAGTAGTTGGTGAAGTCGTCCGACTCGGCGTGCACGACGCCCGGCTGGTCGAACTCCTCGTGGTGGCCCTGCGCGAAATCGGTCGACGTGTTCGCGTGGTGGTCGTTCTCGTACACGCCGAACTGGCTGTGCGCGTCGGCCTCCGAGCCGTGGGCCTGGTGCAGCTGGTCGAGACCATCGTGCTGCTGGCCGGCCTCGTAGTGGCCGTAGTCCACGTCGTGGCCAGCGCCGTCGTCTACGAACTCGTCGCTCATTGTCTTCCCCTTGATCGTCGTGTTGCGTTGCGATGAACGTTAAGGCCACGGTCGCGCGGAAGAATCCCGGAAACGTGCCATTGGCGGGTAGCCGACAGAAGTGAACCACGCTCGGACGGCCCGGCGTGCCCTACCTCCGGCCAGGGGGTCTGCGGCCCGGAGATACGCTGTCGGCCGTGATCGGGCCGCTGGCAGTCGCCACCCATGTGCTGTCGCTCGCGCTCGCTGTCTGGGCGTTCGCCGAGTTCTTCCGGCACCGCGCGCCCACCCGGCCGCTGTTCGCGGGCCTGTGGGTCGTCGAGGCGCTGGTGGCCGTGCAGGTCGTGGCGCTGGTGGTACGGCTGGCCGGCGGCGGCGAGCCGCACGGCGGGGACATGGTCACGCTCATCGGGTACCTGCTCACCGCGGTCCTGCTCCCCCCGGCCGGTGGGGTGCTGGCCCGGATGGAGCCGACGCGCTGGGGCTCGCTGCTCATCGGCGTCGCCGCGGTCATCGTGCCGGTGCTCATCCTGCGACTCGGACAGATCTGGAATGGCTGACAAGACCGTAAAACCCCTCAACCGCGGCTTCGGGCGCGTGCTCGTGTTCGTCTACGGCGTGTTCGCGCTGTCGGCGAGCGCGCGGGCCGGCGTGCAGATCGGCACCAAGTTCTCCGAGGCGCCGCTGGCCTACTCCCTGTCGGCGCTGGCCGCGCTCGTGTACATCGTCGCCACCGTGGCCCTGGCCCGCTCCAGCGTCACGTCGCGCCGGGTGGCCTGGTTCGCGGTCGGCTTCGAGCTGCTCGGCGTGCTCGCCGTGGGCACCGCGAGCCTCGTGGACGGCAAGGCGTTCCCGGACGCGACGGTCTGGTCGGACTTCGGTCAGGGGTACGGGTACGTCCCCCTGGTGCTGCCCTTCGTCGGGCTCTTCTGGCTGTGGCGTAGCTCCCGACAGAGTCCCGTCGCGGAGGCGACTGCGGCGAAGGGGTGACTGCCCCACGATTCGCGGCATGACCACTTCCCGCAGGCCGGCCATCGTGATGTACCTCGTGGCCGTCTTCGAGTTCCTGCTCGGCTCCGTCTTCATGGTCGTCGGGAACTTCGTGCCCGAGGTGAGGACGACGTTCCTCCTCGTCGGCGCCGGGCTCGCGGGCACCGCCGTGATCCTGTTCCTGGTCGGGATCCGCTTCCACCGGCGGTTCCGGGAGGCCCAGGCGCTGCGCGCGAACGGGGTGCGCGGCACCGCGCAGGTCCTCGGCGCGCAGCAGACCGGGGTGTACCTCAACGAACAGCCGCAGATCGCCCTCCAGCTGCGCATCAGCGCGCCCGGGCACGGCACCTACGACACGACGATCAAGGAGTACGTGCCGTTCATCGCCATGGGCATCCTCGGCACCGGCCGTCCGCTGACGGTCCTCGTCGACCCGCTCGACCCGGCCAAGGTCATCGTCGAGTGGTCCCTCGCGGCCGCCCCGACGCCCCCGCCGCCGGCCGCCGACCCCTACGTCAAGGAGCAGATCCTGGCGACCGGGGTGCCGGGCACCATCCGCGTGCTGTCCGCCGAGTTCGCCGGCAGCCTCGACGAGCAGGGGCGGCCGGTGTACTCGACCCAGCTGCACATCGAGGTCGACGGGCGCGCGCCGGTGGCCGGGCCGGCGATGTTCGCGGTACCGCTGGAGCGTGTCTCGGTCATGCAGCCTGGCGGCGTCATCCCGATCAAGGCCGACCCCAGCGACCCGAGGAAGTTCGCCGCCGACTGGGACCGCTTGGCGACGGGCTGACGGCCGTCGCCTCTGCGGGTGTCAGCGGAAGTCGCGGCTCGGGGAGCGGATCGGCAGCCGCAGCGCCGCGAGGTGGTCGGCCCGCAGGTTGAGCACGCCCTCGGCCTTCTCGAGCACCCCGCGGATCACCATCGCGTTCGCCGTCCGGGCGATTTTGCGGTACCGCAGCCAAAGCCCCGGTGTGCAGGTCACGTTGAGCATCCCGGTCTCGTCCTCGAGGTTGATGAACGTGACCCCGCCCGCCGTGGCCGGACGCTGGCGATGGGTGACGATCCCGCCGACCGACACCCGGCGCCCGGCCTCGACCCCGTGCAGGGCCCCGACCGCCACGGCGCCGATGGTGTCGAGGTAGGGGCGGGCGAACTGGGCCGGGTGCGCGTCCGGGGCCAGGCCGGTCGCCCAGACGTCGGCGACCATCCGCTCGACCGCGTCCATTCCGGGCAGCATCGGGGCGTGCTGGCCGCCGACCGTGCCCGGCAGCCGGTTCGCCGTCTCGCGGGCCGCGGCGCCGGCCGCCCACAGCGCCTCGCGCCGGGTGAGGCCGAGGCTCGCGAAGGCGTCCGCGGTCGCAAGCGCCTCCAGGTGTACCGCGGACAGCCCGGCCCGCCGCGCGACGTCGGTCAGCGAGATGTATGGGCCGCCCTCGTCCCGGGCCGCCTCGAGGCGCTCGGCGACCGGCTCGCCCAGCGTGCGCACGGACTTGAAGCCGAGCCGGACCGCCGGGCCGCCGCGGCCCCAGTCCCGCGGGTCGCCGGCCGGCTCCGTGCGGTGCTCCCCCTCCAGCGTCGCCGTCGCGGCGCTGGCGTTGATGTCCGGGCGGCGCACCTCCACGCCGTGCCGGCGGGCGTCGTCGACGAGCGACTGCGGCGAGTAGAAGCCCATCGGCTGGGCGTTGAGCAGCGCGGCGCAGAACGCGGCCGGGTGGTAGCGCTTGAGCCAGGCGCTGGCGTACACCAGGTAGGCGAAGCTCATCGCGTGGCTCTCCGGGAAGCCGTAGTTGGCGAACGCGGCCAGCTTGTCGAACAGCTCGACGGCGAGCGGGCCGGTGATGCCGTTGCGGGCCATGCCGGCGAAGAGCCGGTCGCGGATCGCGCTCATCCGCTCCATCGAGCGCTTCGAGCCCATGGCCCGGCGCAGCTCGTCGGACTCGGCGGGGGTGAAGCCGGCGACGTCGATGGCCATCTGCATGAGCTGCTCCTGGAACAGCGGCACGCCGAGGGTCTTCGCGAGCGAGGGCTCGAGCAGCGGGTGCGGGTACGTGACCTTCTCCTGGCCGTTCTTGCGCCGGATGTACGGGTGGACGGAGCCGCCCTGGATCGGGCCCGGGCGGATCAGGGCCACCTCGACCACCAGGTCGTAGAACTCGCGGGGCTTCAGCCGCGGCAGGGTCGCCATCTGGGCCCGGCTCTCCACCTGGAACACCCCGACGGAGTCGGCCCGGCAGAGCATGTCGTACACCTCCGGGTCGTCCAGCGGCATGTGCGCGATGTCGAGCTCGGAGTCGATCATCTCGAACGCGTACCGCAGCGCCGAGAGCATGCCGAGGCCCAGCAGGTCGAACTTGACCAGCCCGACGGCCGCGCAGTCGTCCTTGTCCCACTGCAGGACGGTCCGGTTCGGCATGCGGGCGTGCTCGACCGGGCACACCTCGATCACGGGCCGGTCGCAGATGACCATGCCGCCCGAGTGGATGCCGAGGTGGCGCGGGAACGTGAGCAGCTCGTTGGCGAAGTCCACGACCGGCGGCGGGATGTCCTCGACTTCTGTTTTTTGAAGGTCGCCCCAGCGCTCGACCTGTTTGCTCCACGCGTCCTGCTGCCCCGGCGAGTGGCCGAACGCCTTGGCCATGTCGCGGACGGCGGACTTCGGGCGGTACGAGATGACGTTGGCGACCTGGGCGGTGAAGGTGCGGCCGTACTTGCCGTAGACGTGCTGGATGACCTCCTCGCGCCGGTCGGACTCGATGTCGATGTCGATGTCCGGCGGGCCGTCGCGCTCCGGGGACAGGAACCGCTCGAACAGCAGCCCCCACCGCACCGCGTCGACATTGGTGATCTTCAGCGCGTAGCACACCGCGGAGTTGGCCGCCGAGCCCCGGCCCTGGCAGTAGATGCCGTTGTCGCGGCAGAACGCGACGATGTCGTGGACGACCAGGAAGTACCCCGGGAAATCCAGCTCCTCGATCAGCGCCAGCTCGTGCTCGAGCTGCGCGCGGGCCTTGTCGTTGCCGGGGTACCGCTCCTTGGCGCCCTCCGCCGTGAGGTGCCGCAGCCACTCCATCTCGCTCACGCCGGGCACGGGCACCGGGTACGCGGGCAGGTTCGGGGCCACCAGCTGCAGGTCGAAGGCGAGCTCGCGGCCGAGGCGGGCGGCGTGCGGTACCGCATCCGGGAAGGCGGCGAAGCGACGGGCCATCTCCTCCCCGGAGCGCAGGTAGGCGGCGCCGGCGGCCGGGAGCCAGCCGTCGATCTCGTCGAGGCTGCGGCGGGCCCGGACGGCCGCGAGCGCGGTGGCCAGCTTCCTGTCCCGGGGCTGCGCGTAGTGCACGTTGTTGGTGGCTATCACCCTTTCGGCAAGATCATTCAGGGCGTCGTTGCGCTCGTCGTCCAACGGGTCGCCGTGCGAGGTCAGCTCGACGACCACCGACTCCTTCCCGAACAGCGCCTCGAGGCGGTCGAGCTCCTTGCGGGCCGCCTCCGGGCCGTCCTGCAGCAGGGCCGCGGGCACGTGACCCTTGCGGCAGCCGGTGAGCGCCACGACGTGGTCGCGCAGGGCCGCGGCGGTCTCCTCCAGGTCGTACACCGGACGGCCCTTCTCCCCGCCGCGCAGGTGCGCCTCGCTGATGACGCGGGAGAGCCGGGCGTAGCCCTCCGGGCCGCGTGCGAGCAGGAGCAGGTGCCGGCCGAGCGGGTCGGGCTCGCCGTTCTGCGGCCCGGGCAGGCCGAGGGAGAGCTCGGCGCCGAACACCGTCCGGAGCTCGAGGGCCCGCGCGGCCTCGGCGAAGCGGACCACGCCGTAGAAGCCGTCGTGGTCGGTGATCGCGATCGTCTCCAGGCCCAGGCGCGCGGCGGTCTCGGCCAGCTCCTCGGGGTGGCTGGCGCCGTCGAGGAAGCTGAAGTTGCTGTGGCAGTGCAGCTCGGCGTACGGGACGGCGCTCGCCGTCCTGGTGATGTCCGGCGCCGTGTACTCCGCGCGCTTGCGCGACCACGCCGGCGAGTCGCCGCCGTCGCCCTGGTCCGCCGACAGGACGTCCGGGCGGTAGTCCGGGCCCGGGGGCAGCCAGCTCTTGCCGCTCATCCGGCGTTCCAGCTCGGACCAGGGGATGTCGGGATTGTTGAAGCCCATCAGTCGTACAGCGCTTCCATGAACCAGGCTCCGTTCCGCAGTACTGCGAGGTAGGCGCGCTCGTCCTCGGTCAGGATCTGGAACCGCGCCTTCCGCTGGGCCTCCTCCTCGTCCCACCAGCGCTCGTCGACCGGCCAGGGGCCGGCCCACGCCTTGATCCCGCTCTCCTCCCCGTTCAGCCGGAGGCTCTTCGGGGTCCCGCTCAGCTCCAGGCGGCCGCTCACGCCCACCACCTCGCCGTTCTCGTCCACGACCTCGGCCGGGAGCGGCTCGGGGTACACCGTCGCGGGGCTCGGGCCCGGTATCCGCCCCGGCCACGGCGCCTCGGTGCCCCGCGCGGCCCGCTCGTCGCCCCAGGCCACGAGGCGGATGCGGCTCTGGTCGGCCCGGCCGCCGTCGAGGACCGCGGTCAGCACGGCGTCCGGGCCGAGGAGGCCTTGTACGCGGGTCATGGCGCGGTGGGCGCGGTCGCGCTCCTCGCCGGCCTCGCCCCACAGGCCGGGCTGCAGCCCCAGGTGCTCGACCACGCCTTCGGGCACGAGCCGCAGCCGGGTTATGGCGCCCGGCCTCTTCTCGTTGCGCAACCAGCCCTCCAGCTGCCAGCGCAAGCGGTCGGCGACGGCGTTGACGCTCAGCAGGCCGTCGTGGCGCCAGGTCCGGACCAGCTCCTCGCCCGTCTCCGTCATCGCCTCGATCGCCAGGCGGGTGCAGGCCAGCCCGTGCGCGCCGAGCCGGTCGTGCAGCCGCTCGGCGAGGGCCCGGGCGGCGAACGCGGCGGCGTCGATGCGCTCGATCGGCTCGTCGAACGTCTCGCTCACGTCCAGGTCCGGCGGCGTACGGCGCGGGGCGAGGGGCCGCTCGTCGCGCCCGCCGGCCAGCCGGTGCGCGAGGGCCGCGTCGAACCCGAACCGGTCGAGCACGTCGGCCCCGGGCAGCGCGGCGAACTCCCCGAGCGTGTGGATGCCGAGCCGGCGCAGCAGGTCGACGAGGTTGGGCCGGCCGATCGCGGCGATGCTCAGCCCGGACAGGAAGCCGGCGGTCTCCCCGTCGGGCACGAGGACGCCGGCCCGGGCGGCGAGGCCGGCCGCGAAGGTACCCTCGGCGATCCCGGCCTGGGCCTCGACCCCGCACTGCTGCGCGATGTGCTCGACGATCCGCTCGGCCGCGTCCGCCTCGCCCCGGTAGTACCGCGCGGGCCCCCGGGCGGCGAGCGCACAGGCCCCCGGGCGCAGCGCCTCGACCCCGGCGGCGATGGCCTCGACGGCGGCGAGCACCGGTTCGAACGCGAGCATGTCGCGGCCGGGGTCGTGCTCGAGCACGATCAGGTGCGGGCAACGCCCTTGCGCCTCGCGCTTGCGCAGCCCGCGGCGGACGCCTTCCTCCCGCGCGGCGGGCGAGGCGACGAGCACCCGGTTGGCGTGCAGGACGGCGACGGGCTCCTGCGCGGGGTACCCGTCGACGATCTCGGCCGCCACGATCGGCCAGTCGGGGCACCAGACCACAATCGTTCGCATCGCTCTTCGGTCACCCCACCCTGCGCAGGTCGGCCTTGTTTCCTGCGGCTTCGTCTCTTGCTGCTTCGCTTCTTGCGGCCCCGCTTGCGGCCCCGCTTGCGGCCCCGCTTGCGGCCCCGCTTGCGGCCCCGTTTCTTGCGGCTTCTTTGATCACCGGGGGCAGGACGCCGGTGATCTCGGGCAGCCGCAGGGTCACCTCACGCGGGGCGGCCGCCGCCCCTCGCCCCCGGGCCTGAATGGTGATCTCCCGCCCCCGCAGGCGCCCCCGCCCGGCCCCGAGCCCACTCCACGCCTTGCCGACCGGCGCAAGGGTCAGATCGGCCCCCGCCCAAGACCCGGCGGCCATGAGCACACTCCCCCGCTGCCGCGCCCGAGCCGCGAGCCGCCCGGCCACAACGGGCGCGATCGCCCCGGGCGGCGCCGCCACGACAATGTCAAACCCATCGAGCAGCGCGGCCACGATGGTGGTCCACTCGGTCCCGGGATGCGGCACCAGCGCCAGCCGCTCGAGCGCGATCCCCATCTCGGCCGCCGCGACCGGACTGAGCCCCGGCAGCCCGACCACCGCACACCAGGACCCCGCCCCGGACGCCGCCGCGAGCAGAGCGAGCAACACCGACGAGGTGTGCACCGCCACGGTCGCCCCGCGGCGCAGCCCACCCCCGGGCAGCAGCTCCCGCAGCCCGGCAAGCACCGGCAACGTCCGCGTAGCGGCCACGACCTCGACGTCGCGCTCCCCCGCGGTACGCACGACGCCGCCCAGCCCCGCGGCCTGCACGACCTGCAGCCCGGCCGCCCGCCGCCCAGCACTTCCCGCGCCCTTCCACGCAACGCCCTCATCGCCCGCCCGCCGCCCGCCGCTCTCGGCCTCCGCCGCCCGCGCATGAACCCCCGCGCCGCCCTCGGCCGCCGTTGCCCGCGCATGAACCCCCGCGCCGCCCTCGGCCGCCGTTGCCCGCGCATGAACCCCCGCGCCGCCCTCGGCCTCCGCCGCCCGCCGCGCGGCACCCCGTGTCCGGCCATCGCTGACGTCGACCAGCCGTGGCGCGCCCTCCTCCGCCCGGCCCTCGGCACTCCGCGCGGCGTCCTCGGCCTCCGCTCCCCGTTCCTGCTCCTCGGCCGGCACCCGGGCCAGGCCGGCGGACGTCGCCGCGCCGATCGTGGAGAGCGCCGCCGGTCGTCCCGGCCCGCTCCGGCCGCGGCCGGTCAGCCCGTTCACGAAGGCGCGGGCGGAGTCGATCGCGGCCGCCCGGGCGGGGCCGTCGGCGGTCGAGCGGTCGAGGCGCCGGGTCGCACGGCCGCCGACGACGCTGATCGTGGACCAGTCGTCGTCCTCGGGGCGTACGTCGTCGTACGTCCCGTCCTCGAACTCGGCGGCCACCGAAGCCGACGTGCCAGCCACGGCTCCTTGCTCCCCCACCTGTCGTGCTACCCGGTCTCCCGGAGCACCCCCGGAAGATAAATCTGCGTAAATACGGGCAAATCGCCCAAATACGGAACGCCGAACTCAGACCTCGGCGACGTCGCCCGGCGGCGCGGTGAGAAACCCCGGCCAGGCCGGATCGGGCCCCGGCACCCCGTACCGCTCCTCGGGCTCGGCGGCGAGGGCCGGCGCGACGAACGCGAGGGCGGGGACCGGACCGACCCCGGTGGGCGGCCGGCCGTCCGCGCCATCTGCCGTGGACCCGTGTGGGGATGCGGGCACGAACACGGCGAGGGCGATCGGGTGCGGCCGGCGGGTGGTGGTGGCCGGCGGTGCGCTGTCTGCCGTGGACCCGTGTGGGGATGCGGGCACGAACACGGCGAGGGCGATCGGGTGCGGCCGGTGGGTGGGGGCCGCGGCCGCAGCGGAGGCTGGGGGAACGGCCGCGGCGGCCGAGGGCGCGGCATCTCGCCGGGAAACCGGCGAGGCCGCGAGGGACGAGTCCGGACCAACGGCGAAAGGCACGACCGAGACCGCGACGAACGAGTCCGGACCAGCGGCGAAAGGCACGACCGAGACCGCGACGAACGAGTCCGGACCAGCGGCAAGAGGTGCGACCGAGCCCGGGTCGTCAGCAAGAAGCGCGCGCGGGGCCGCTAAGGACGAGCGCGAGGCTGGGGCGGCCAGGGGTTCGCTGTCTCGCCCCGCGGGCGGTGGGGCCCTGAAGGGCGAGCGCGACTGGCTGGTGGTGGGAGGCACGGGCGTGGCTGGGCAGCGGGTCAGCTGGCCAGGCCTTCGAGCCTCGGCTGGTACGAGTAGCCGAGGGCGACCTCGACGACCGCGATGAACTGCTCCGCGGAGCGCATCAGGTCGTCGGCCTCGCGGGCGCTGACCACGCGCGGGATGCCGGCCTCGGCGGCGGAGCGCTTGCTCGCGGTCGAGGCGAAGAAGGCGGCCCACTCGCTCAGCTCCGGGGCGACCAGGACCAGCAGCGACCAGACGCTTGTCACGCGGCTGCGACGGCCGGGGGCGGCGGGGACGGCCCGGGCGGCCAGGACCGCGGCGGCCGCGCGCAGGGCCGCCAGGTGGGCGGTCGCGTAGCGCATGCCGTCGGCGCGGATCTCGGTGGCCTCTTCCAGGCCGTGGCGGGCCATGGTGAGCAGCTCGCGCGGGGTGCGGTGGGGAAGCGCGTGTGCGGGGATCGGGAGCTGCTGGCGGGAGGCACCGCCACTCGGCCCGGGGGCCGAGAAACGACTGATGTTGGACGAGCTGGATGAACGGTTCGTCGGCATCGGTGCTCTCCCTCGGTGGTGCGTCGGCAGGGTCGGGCCTGCGCCTGTGGGTGCGCGTGGTGCGCGTGCCGGGCCGCCGCGGGGGGAGTCGCGACCGTCTGGCGAGGTGCGTTTGCAAGTTGGCGATATGTAGGGCGAACTGAAGCTCGAGCCGCGGACCTCAGGCCGCAGGATCGAGGTCGGGCAGAGGCCCGCGACGGCGACGGCGTGCCGGTCGGGCGTGGAGCTTCCCCACACCACACCCGACCGGCTGGGTCGCCGTCCGCCGCCCGGGGGTCGTGGGCGGCGAACGGCGGCCCCGCCTGAGGCCGGACCCGCGAAAATCCGGCCTCCGCGGTGTCGCGGACCGCGCTCGGGATTGGCGCCGCGAATCGCCTTCCCCGAAGCAGTTCGAACACTCGTTCGATGGGCTAAGCGTACACCGGGGGGACCGGTGCGTGGCAATGGTTGGGCGAGGTTTTTCGAACATCCGTTCGGGTGATCACGGCGGAGCCCGGGCGTCCTCATGCGTCCTCCCAGGCCGGCGTGAGTCGCTCGCCCACGAAGCGGGCCAGGTCTGCGACCTCGGCCTCCAGCGCGCCACGGACCTCGGCGTCCAGCGCGCCGCGGACCTCGGCGTCCAGCACACCGCGGACGTCGGCGTCTAACGCGCCGCGGACCTCGGCGTCCAGCACACCGCGGACGTCGGCGTCCAGCACACCGCGGACGTCGGCGTCCAACGCGCCGCGGACCTCGGCCTCCAACGCGCCGCGGACGCTGCCCGGCGGGCGGAACGGGCCGAACGGACGCAGCACGACCCGCCGTCCGGAGCGGCGCCACACGCCGGCGACCCGCCCGTCGACCAGCAGCGTCGGGGCGATCATGCCGCCGCCCGCGTTGACCCGGCGGACGTGTTCGGGCGGCAGGATGAAGGCGCGGTCGCGGTACCCCAGAAGCAATGTGTCGAACGCGCCCAGCAATCGGGGTGGCGGAACGGCCGCGGCCAGGCTCGCGGAGCCGGCGCACAGCGTGAGCGCGAGCCGGGCGGTGGGCAGCGGCAGGCCCGACCAGGCGGCGAGGTCGGCCTCGTCGGCCGGGCCGTAGCCGAGCAGGTAGCGCCGGGCCAGCTCGGCCAGGGCCGCGTCGCCGGAGAACTGGCGCGGGCCGCCCGCCGCGGGCGCGGCCCGGATCTCGTCGGCGAGCAGCACCGTCGGCCGGCCGCTCACGTCGGGGCCGCGACAGACCACGCCGGCGGAGGCGGCGTAGGCCACCAGGTGCGCGGGGGCCTGCCCGGACGGGTCGACGCGCACGCCCCGGTGCGCGAGCCGGGCGACCAGCTCGCCGCGCTCCATCGGGCCCGCGCCGGCCAGGACGCCGGGCAGCTCGGCCAGGGCCCGCTCGGCGACGGCGTCCGTGACGCCGAGCTCCTCGCGGCGCCGTTGGCCCGCGGCCCGGTTGAGCGGGCCGAACAGCTCGGTCAGCCAGCCCAGGTCGGCCGCGGCGACCAGGTGCAGGGTGCCGCGCATGAGCCAGGTGCGGGCCAGCTCGCCGCGGGCCAGGGCCGCGTCGACGTCCTCGGCGATCGCGCCCCGGGTGCGGGCGCGAACGGCGAGACGGGCCGCGGGCCAGGACTGGGCCTGTACCCCCACCACCCGCTCGACCGCGCCCAGCACGCCGTCCGCGGGTGGCCCGGACAGCAGCTGGGCGCGCATCCGTCGCGCCTCCACCGTCATATCCGCACCATAGCGAGGGGGTACGACAAAAAAGTCGAACGCTGAAACCGCTATATACCCTGGCGACGGATAAATCCGATATGTCGGCTGCGTCGGCCGCGACGCGGCCGACATATCGCGCAGCTGGGCACATCGCGCACCCAGGCACGACGCCCAGCCGGGACACGTCCGCCCAGCCAGGCACATCGCCCAGCCCGAACACATCCGCCCAGCCAGGCACATCGCCCAGCCCGAACACATCCGCCCAGCCAGACACATCGCCCAGCCCGAACACATCCGCCCAGCCAGACACATCGCCCAGCCCGAACACATCCGCCCAGCCGGACATGTCACGCACCCGGACGTGTCCACGCAGCCGGTAAATGTCGCCGCATCTAGGCATGTCGTTGCAGCCGGACATGTTGCCGTAGCCGAACATGCCGCGCGACCCAACATGTCGTTGCAGCCGGACATGTCGCTTTAGTCGCACAAGCCGCGCAGTCGGACATGCCATACAGCCAGACATGTCGCTGTAGTCGGATATATCCGCCGTCACCCCGACAAGCCGCGCAGCTGGACATGCCGAGCAGCCGAAACAGGCCGCGCAGCTAGACGAGTCGCCGCCGGCTACACATGCCGCCACAGCCGGACACGTCGCCGCCGCTCGGCCGGGGCACGCAGCCAGAAGGCTCCCAGAAAGCCAAGGCAAGATAGACGCATGCAGCCTCATCCCAACGTCCAGGCGATCCAGGACGCCCTCGATGCGGCCGGGGCGCGGGACGCCGCCGGCCGGCCCTGCCGCGTCAAGGTTCTCACCGAGCCGGTCAGCACCGCCGCCGCCGCGGCCGCCGCGATCGGTATCGAGGTGGGTCAGATCGCCAACTCGCTCATCTTCAACGCCGACGGCGAGGCGCTGCTCGTGCTCACCTCCGGCGCGCACCGGGTCGACACGGCCAAGGTCGCCGCGCTCCTCGGGATCGCCAAGCTCAAGCGGGCCGACGCGGACTTCGTGCGCACGAGCACCGGGCAGGTCATCGGCGGGGTGTCGCCGCTGGGCCACCCGAAGCCGCTGCGCACGCTGGTGGACGTGGACCTCGGGCAGTACGGCGAGATCTGGGCCGCGGGCGGCATCCCCCAGGCGGTCTTCCCGATCACCTACGCGGAGCTGGTGCGCATCACCAGCGGTACCACCGCCGAAGTGGCGTGACCGTCCGGCTGCACGTGTGGCGGGTGCCCCGGCGCGCGATCCCGGCGATGTTCTGGTCCATGGCGTTCGACCGGGCGCGGGTCCGGCGCGAGGCGGAGTTCGCCAAGCTGCTCGGCACGGGCCGGGGCAGCGAGTTCGGGGTGGGCTCGGCCGACCTGACCCGCTGGGCCGCTCTCGTGGTGGCAGAAGCGGCGACGGTACCGCCGATGCGCGGCGCGACCGCGCACTGCACCCTGACGCTGGAGCCGATCGCCAGCCGCGGAACGTGGTCCGGAAAGTCCCCGTTCACCCCGGAACGCACCAGGCCGGACGATGGGCCGATCGCGGTCCTGACCCGGGCCCGGCTGAGCCCTCGGCGAGCGCGGGCGTTCTGGCGCGCCATCGGGCCCGTCGGCGCCGCCCTGGCGGGGGCGGAGGGGCTGCACTGCGCCTTCGGGTTCGGGGAGGCACCCGTAGGATTCCAGGGCACGATGAGCGTCTGGCGCTCCGCGGCGGACGTCGGGCGGTTCGCGTACCGTCGGCCCGAGCACGCCGAGGTCGTGACGCGCACGGCGCAGCTGGGGTGGTACGCGGAGGAGTTGTTCGCCCGGTTCCGCGTGCTCGGCATCGACGGCGACCGAGAGGTGATCGGGTGGAGGGACGGCCAGTGAGGCTCGTGCGGTGGCGCGGCGAGGACCTGCTCGAGCGGCTCGACGACGTCATCGCCGTGTACGGGGAGGCGATGGGGTACTCCGTGCAGCTGCTGCAGACGCGCCGCGGCTACGTCGCCGGGCACACCCGCCGCGAGTCGTTCCAGGCGGTCGCCACGCTCGACGACGACGACCATCTGCTCGGCTTCGGGTACGGCTACCGCGGCGCCGGCGGCCAGTGGTGGCACGACCAGGTGCGCAACGCGCTGCGCCGCGACGCCCGCAAGTTCTGGCTCACCGACTGCTTCGAGCTGGTCGAGCTGCACGTCCGCCCGGCGGCCCAGGGCCACGGCATCGGCGCGCGCCAGCTGCACGACCTGCTCACCCGCGCCCCGCACCAGACCGTGCTGCTGTCCACGCCGGAGGCGCCCGAGGCGACCTCGCGGGCCTGGCGGCTGTACCGCCGGTTCGGCTTCGTCGACGTCCTGCGCCACTTCAACTTCCCGGGCGACGACCGCCCCTTCGCCGTTCTGGGCCGCCGGCTGCCCCTGTGAAACCGCTCTGGGCGCTGCTCGCCGCCCTCGTCCTGGCCGAGATCGCCTACCCGCTGACCGAGGGCCACGCCCGGGCCGCGCTCGTGGTCGCCACCGTTTGTCTCGGCTACGCGATGTCGGTCGGGCACGCCGGGGCGACCCGCGGCGCGCGTACCGCCGTTGCCCTGGTCCTCGTCACGACCGGCGGCGGCTTCCTCGTCGAGGCGGCCGGGCGCGCGAGCGGCTACCCGTTCGGCGACTACGACTACACCGGCGCCCTCGGCCCGCGGCTGCTCGGCGTGCCGCTGGTCATCCCGCTGGCGTGGACGTGGATGGCGTGGCCCGCGTGGTTGGCCGCGGGGCGGCTCGTGGCCCGGACGGGCGCCCGCATCGCCGTGGCCGGGGCCGGGCTCGCGGCCTGGGACCTGTTCCTCGACCCGCAGATGGTTTCGCAGCGGTACTGGCTGTGGCACACGGACTCCGCCGCGCTCCCGGGCGTGCCGGGCATCCCGCTCACCAACTACCTCGGCTGGCTGGCCGTGGCGGTCGCGCTCATGGCCCTGCTGCGCCTCGCGATCGGGGTCGACCCGGCGCGGCCCGGGGCCGACGCGCCCATGTACGCGATGTACCTCTGGACGTACACCTCGAGCATCCTGGCCCACGCGGTCTTCCTCGGCCTCCCCGCGTCGGCGGCCTGGGGCGCCGCGGGCATGGGGCTCGTCGCGATCCCGCTGGCGGTGCGGCTGTGGCGCTCCTGATCGCCTGCGCGGCCCTGCTCGCGCTGCTGGTGCACACCCTCGTGAACGCGCGCCTGCTGCGGCGGCCCGGGTCCCCGGCCGGCTCCACCAAGGACTCGATCGCGGTACTGCTGCCGCTGCGCGACGAGGCGGACCGGGTCGAGCCGTGCCTGCGCGCGCTGCTCGAACTGCCGCCCGCGGTACGCCTGCTGGTGCTCGACGACGGCTCGGCCGACGGCACCGCCGAGCTGGTGCGGCGCGTGGCCGGCGACCGGGTCACGCTGCTGAGCGGGCGGCCGCTGCCACCGGGCTGGCTGGGCAAGCCGCACGCGTGCCAGCAGCTGGCCGACGCGGCGGACGACGCGACGGTACTCGTCTTCGTCGACGCCGACGTCGTGCTCGCGCCGGACGCCGCCGAGCGCGCGACCGTCCTGCTGCGACGGTCCGATGTGGACCTGCTCAGCCCGTACCCGCGCATCGAGACCGGCGGCGCCGGCGAGCGCCTGGTCCAGCCGCTGCTGCAGTGGTCGTGGCTGACGTTCCTGCCGCTGCGGGCGATGGAGCGCTCGCCCCGCCCGTCGCTGGCCGCGGCCGGCGGGCAGTTCCTCGTCGTGCGCCGCGACGCGTACGTGCGGGCGGGCGGCCACGCGGCGGTGCGGGACAAGGTGCTGGAGGACATCGAGCTCGCGCGGGCGGTGAAGCGCTCCGGTGGGCGGATCGCGCTCGCGGACGGCTCGGGGCTGGCGCGCTGCCGGATGTACACCTCCTGGAGCGAACTCGCCGAGGGCTACTCGAAATCGCTCTGGGCCTCCTTCGGCTCGCCCGGGGGCGCGGCCGCGGTGCTGGGGCTGCTGCTGGCGCTCTATGTCGTGGCGCCCGCGGCCGTCCTGTTCGGACAGTGGTGGGGGATCCTGGCGTACGCGCTCGGCGTGGCCGGCCGCGTCGTGAGCGCCCGGGCGACGGGCGGCCGTGCGGTGCCCGACGCGCTCGCCCACCCGGTCTCGGTGCTGTTGTTCGCGTGGCTGGTGGTGCGCTCGTTCGCGTACCGCCGACGCACGACGTGGAAAGGGCGCCCGACGTGGCTTCCGTAGTTGTCGTCGGCGCCGGCGTCGGCGGGCTAGCGGTCGCCGCGCGCCTGGCCGCGGCCGGGCATCGGGTGCAGGTGTTCGAGCAGGCCGGCACGGTCGGCGGCAAGCTCGGGCGGCACGTGCGGGAGACCGCGGCGGGCACGTTCCGCTTCGACACCGGCCCGAGCCTGTTCACCCTGCCCCAGGTCGCGGCCGAGCTGTTCGCGGCGACGGGCGGCGGCGGCCTGGACCTCGTGCCGCTCGACCCGATCGTCCGGCACCACTTCCCGGACGGCTCCACCCTGGACTCCGCGGCCGGCGACGCGTTCGCCGAGCGGATCGCGGAGACGTTCGGCGCGGACGCGGCCGCGGACTGGCGCCGGCTGTGGCGGCGCGCCGGGCGGGTCTGGGCGACGTCGTGGCGGCACGTGCTGACCGCGCCCGTGGACAACCCGCTGCGCATGGCCGGCCTGGCGTGGCGGCTGCGGGACCTGGCCGCGATCGCCCCGGGCCGCACCCTGCGCGGGCTCGGGCGCACGCACCTGCGCGACCCGCGCCTGCGGATGCTGCTGGACCGCTACGCGACGTACACCGGCGCCGACCCGCGCCGCGCCCCGGCCGCGCTGCTGGCGATCCCGTTCGCGGAGCTGGAGTTCGGCGGCTGGTACCTCCGCGGCGGCCTCGGCGCCCTGGCCGACGCGCTGCTGGCCCGCTGCGAGACGCTGGGCGTGCGCGTGGTCACCGGGGCCCCGGTGCGCTCGATCACGGTCACCGGCTCCCGCGCGTCCGGCGTGGTGCTGGCCGACGGCACCGAGATCCCGGCCGACATCGTTGTGGCGAACGCCGATGCGCTGCACGTGTACCGCGACCTGCTCCCCCGCCGCCGCCTGGCCCACCGCCTGGAGGCCCGCAGCCTGGGCGGCTTCGTCATGCTGCTGGGCCTGCGCGGGCGCACCCCGGGCCTGGCCCACCACACGGTCTTCTTCCCGCGCGACTACGACGCCGAGTTCGACGCGATCTTCGGTACCCCGCCCCGCCCCGTCGAGGACCCGACGGTCTTCGTCACCGCGGCGGACGACCCGCTCGTGCGCCCGGACGGCCACGAGGGCTGGTTCGTACTCGTGAACGCGGCCCCGCAAGGCCCCGTCGACTGGCCCACCGAGGCGAACGCCTACGCGGAGCGCGTACTCGACGTGCTGGCGTCGCGCGGCCACGACGTACGCGCTCGCCTCCTGTTCCGCGACGTACTCACACCGGCGGACCTGGAGCGGTCGACGCGCTCGCCGGGGGGCGCGATCTACGGCACGGCGAGCCACGGGCTGGGCGGGCTGCTACGGCCGCCGAACCGGGCGCCGGTGACGGGCCTGTTCCTGGTGGGCGGCTCGGTCCACCCGGGCGGCGGCCTGCCTCTGGTAATGCTGTCGGCCAAGATCGTCGCGGACCTGATCGGTGGCTCCCGGTAGTTTCTCGCCTCTTCTCGCCGGCTTGCCCGCGTCGACTTTCGCGTTGCCTTTTCGCAATGACCGCCACGCTGGCCGACTGCGTTAACTGGACGCATTGACCGGCCCCGTTGACCCCGGCCGCGTTAATAAGTGCCGTTGACCCGTCCGCGTTGACTGACCGCGATCCGATTCCTCCGGAATCGGATTTATGCCCGGCCAGGAGATAAGTCCGATAAGTCGCGGCGCGGAGCGCCCGACTTATCGTTTCCGGAGCTCAGCGCAGGGCTCGATTGACCGCGCGAAGGAGTTGCACGAAGCCCACCAGCGCGACCACCAGCGCCGCGGCCAACGTCACCGTCGCGGCGCGGGAGTCCAGCAGGGTCGCCAGCAGGCCGAAGATGATCAGCAGGATTCTCGTCGGGCGCTCGGCGATGGTCACGGTGCCGATGTCCGTCATGCCGGCGACCGAGGCGCGCGCCCGGACGTACTCGTGCAGCCACATCACGCCGCCCGCCAGTACGGTCAGCCACAGCGGGGCGCCCAGCAGGGCGAAGGCCAGGAGCCAGGCCGCTTCCGAGAGGCGGTCGGCGGCGGAATCGTACACCTGGCCCCGGCGGCTCGCGCGGTTCGCCAGCACGGCCAGCACGCCGTCGATCGTGTCGGCGAACGCGGAGCACAGGACCAGGACCGCCGCCCAGAAGGCGCCTGCGGGAACCAGGGCGGCGGCCGCCGGTACACCCGCGGAAAGCAACAGGCCGAGGGTCGTTACGGCGTTGGGGCTGCGGACGCCCGCACGCACCAGGATGACTCCCAGTGCGTGGCCGAGGCGGAGCCAGCCCCGGACGAGGGCCGGCGCCGTCCGCGGGTCGTAGCCGCCGTGGGCCGCGGACCAGCGTGTGCAGTACCCGTCCCAGCCGGGGATCTCAGACCCGGGCACCGACGCCGAGCTGCTGCCAGACCTCGCGGGTCGCGGTGGAGCGGTTGAAGGTGATGAAGTGGATGCCCGGCACGCCCTCGTCCAGCAGGCGCTGGCTCATCTGGGTGCAGTGGTCGATGCCGAGGCGGCGCACGGACTCCGGGTCTTCGGCGACGCGCTCGAAGCGGGCCGCGAGCGCCGGCGGGAACGGGGCGCCGGTCAGCTGCTGGGAGCGGGCGATGGTGCCGATCTTGGTGACGGGCATGATCCCGGCCACGATCGGGGTGCTGCAGCCGGCCGCGGCGACCCGGTCGCGCAGGCGCAGGTAGTCGTCGACGTCGAAGAACATCTGGGTGATGGCGAAGTCGGCGCCGGCGCGGCACTTGCGCACGAAGTTGGCGGTGTCGGCCTCGACGTCGGCGGAGCGCGGGTGCTTGTACGGGAACGCGGCCACGCCGATGCTGAAGTCCCCGGCCTCGTGGACGAGGCGGACCAGGTCCTCGGCGTAGAGCACGCCCTCGGGGTGGCGGACCCACTCCCCCATCGGGTCGCCGGGCGGGTCGCCGCGCACGAGCAGGAAGTTGCGGATGCCGGCCCCGGCGAGCTGGCCGATGACGTTGCGCAGCTCCGCGATGGAGTGGTTCACGGCGGTCAGGTGGGCCATGGGCAGCAGCGTCGTCTCGGCGGCGACGCGCTCGGTCACGGCGACGGTGGTGTCGCGGGTGGAGCCGCCCGCACCGTACGTGATCGACACGAACGACGGCTGGAGCGACTCGAGCTCACGGATCGCCTGCCACAGCTGCCGCTCACCCTCGGGCGTCTTGGGCGGGGAGAACTCGAACGAGAACGTGGGGGCCTGCCGCGCGATCAGGTCACCGATCGCGGCGGGTCCACCGGCCATGACAGAGGGAAGTCCGAGAGCCACGCCCATGACTGTAGTGCCCCGGGCCGGTGGATGAGGACTCCGTTCACGTGCAGGAACCTGTCGTACCCCTGGGGTATAAGGAGGGTGGACTTTGCTTCGGGTGGGTTCCGCCACGGTGGCGGCCGCCCGGGGCGGCGTTCCCGGGAGGTGGATCATGCCTGTTCGACCCGACCCCGTCCCGGGCGACGACGAGACGTTCGGCGCCCTGCTCACCCGCCTGCGCCTGGCGCGCGGACGCTCCCAGCTGCGGCTGGCCGAGATGCTGTGCGCGGCCGCGGACGTGCCCACGATCACACGGCACGAGGTGTCGCGCTGGGAGCGGGGCGAGCGCGTGCCGGGACCGCCGTGGCTGGCGTGGCTGGCGTTCGTACTCCAAACGCCCCTCGACGACCTCGAACGCGCGGCGGCCCGATCCCGCCGCGGCGCGCTCCCGGCCCGTCCCCGCGATGCGGCCGCGGACCGGCACGAAGCGGTGGACGGCGCCGCGGGGCGCGCCGGGCAACAGCGGCACGGACCGGCGGCCGGCACACGCGGACGCGAGCCGGTGGACGGCAGAACTGGGCAAGGCGGACCACGACGGCGCGGGGCGGCTGCCGGGATGAGGGGGCGCGAACCAGTGGACGACGGAGCCGGGACAGGCGGATCAGAATGGCGCGGACCGGCGGACCGGACGAGCGGGCGCGAACGAGCGGGCGACGGAGCCGGGCGCGGCGGACCGCGACGGCGCGAGCCGGCGGACGGTGCGGACAGGCGTGAGCGGGCGGGCGGCGGAGCCGAGCGGGAAGGGCCGGAGTGGGGTGGGCCGGAAGTCGACGCCGGGCGGGTCGCGGAGCTGCGGCGGATGGACGATCTCCTGTCTGGGCCCGAGGTCGTGCGGGTTGTGCGGGACGCGTACGCGGCGGCGGCCCGGCGGGTCGCCGGTGGTGGTGGGCGGGCCGAGTTCGGGCTGGTCGCGGAGCTCGCGCAGCTCGCTGTGTGGGCCGGGGTCGATGCCGGGGCGGACGGCGCCGGGCGGGCGGTGGCCGGGCTCGTTCGGGACGGGGTTCGGGCCGCGGTGCGCGGCGGGCAGCGGGGGCTGGCCGGGCATCTGCTCGGGTGCCTGGCCCAGCTGCGGGCGGAGGAGGGGGACGGCGCCGGGGCGTTGCGGCTGGCCCGGGCGGCGCGGCGGATCGCCGAGCCCGCCGACTCCGGGACGCTCGCGGTTCTATGGCTGCGTGAGGCGGCGGCTGCGGCGGCCGGTGGGGAACGGGGGCGTTGCGATGCCGCGCTCGCCGCGGCCGGGAAGGCGCACGGGCGGCGGTCGGACGAGCATGACCCCCCGTGGCTGTACTGGCTCGATGACGCCCACCTCACGGCCGCCGCCGGGCGCTGTCAGGCGGTGCTCGGGCGGCACCGGCTTGCGCTGCGGCTGTTCGAGGGCGCGCTCCGGCCGTCCACCCCACCCGGCCGGGCGACGGCAAACGACGGCGCGTCAGCCTGGACCAGCGCAGAGCGGCCACCGACCGGCGCAAGACCCGCCTGGACCAGCGCAGAGCGGCCACCGACCGGCGCAAGACCCGCCTGGACCAGCGCAGAGCGGCCACCGACCGGCGAAACGCCCGCCTGGACCAGCGCAGAACCGCCACCGACCGGCGAAAGATCCACCTGGACCAGCACTGAACCGCTACAGGCCGGCGGAAGACCGACGTGGGCCAGCGCGAGGCGGACACGGATCAGCGGAAGGGCGGTGTGGACCAGCGCGGGCGGGCCGGTGCGGTTGCGCGCGCTGGGGCTTCTGCACCTCGGGCGGGCCCGTGCGCTCACCGCGGCCGGCGAGCTCGATGAGGGCTGTGCGGCGGCGCGGCTCGGGCTCAGGGCCGGGGTCGGGTGCGGGTCGGTGAGGGTGGCTCGGGAGCTCGAGGTGATCCTCTCCGGGCTTCGGCGGGCGCGGCGGTACCGGGAATTGGAGGAAATGTACGAGTCTGTGCGCTGGACCGGCCGAGACGGGGGCGACACCCGCTCGGCGAGGCGGCTGGTTTCGGACTAGCGTCTCTGCCGTGACGCACCCCTTTCTCGACCGGGCCGGGCTTCGTGAGCGGGTCCACGCGGCCCTCGCCGCGTTCCTGCGGCGGCGGCGCGACCGGCTGACCGAGATCGAGGCCGAGGCCCTCGCGCCCGTCGCCGACGCCATCGAGGCGCTGGTGCTCGGGGGTGGCAAGCGGCTGCGGCCGGCCTTTGCCTACTGGGGGTACCGCGGGGCCGGCGGCGCGGACCGGGACGAGATCCTGGCGGCGGTCGCGGCGCTGGAGCTGGTACAGGCGAGCGCGCTCATCCACGACGACGTGATGGACGGGTCCGAGACGCGGCGCGGGGAGCCGGCCGTGCACCGGCGGTTCGCCACCCTGCACGCGGCCGGCGGGTGGCGGGGGGACGGCGACGGGTTCGGTACCGCGGCGGCGATCCTGCTCGGCGACCTGTGCCTGGTCTGGTCCGACGAGATGCTGCACGCCAGCGGGGTCGACCCGGTGACGCTCGCCCGCGCCCGGCCGGTCTTCGACGACATGCGGACCGAGGTGACCATCGGGCAGTACCTCGACGTGCAGACCCAGGCCACCGGCGACACGTCCACCGACCGGGCGAGCCTGGTGGCGCGGTTCAAGTCCGCGAAGTACACCATCGAACAGCCGCTGGTGTTCGGCGCGGCGCTGGCCGACGGGGGGCGGCTCGCCAAGGCGTACTCGGCGTTCGGGCTGCCGCTCGGCGAGGCCTTCCAGCTGCGCGACGACGTGCTCGGCGTGTTCGGCGACCCCGCGGTGACCGGCAAGCCGGCCGGGGACGACCTGCGCGAGGGCAAGCGGACCTACCTGATCGCGGCCGCGATCGAGGAGACGGGCACGACACTGTTCGACGAGCACCTCGGCGACCCGAAGCTGGGTCCCGAGACCATCCAGGAGCTGCGCGACACGATCGTGGCGAGCGGGGCGCTGCGGCGCACCGAGGAGCGGATCGCGCAGCTGACCGAGACGGCGCTGGACGCGCTGGCCGGCGCCGAGATCACCGACGAGGCCCGGGAGGTTCTGACGGGCCTGGCGCAGGCGGCGACGCAGCGGGCGGTCTGAACCGGACCCACAGCGCCAGCGTGCCGAGCACTAGCGCGAAGCCGAACAGCAGGTCCTCGACGGGGGCGTAGGCCAGCCGTACCCCCAGGATCGCCGACGGGTTGTAGAGCACCACCCCGCGGCCGGTCAGGATGCCGTTGGACAGCAGCTGGAAGACGATCACGATCGGGTACGAGCACCAGAACACGCGCCCGAGGACGACTCTTGTGCGCAGCACGGCCACATCGAGTACCAATGCCGCCGCCACGCCCAGAACGGCGGCCGCGGTGTAGGTCACCGCCGCGACCACCGCTGCAGCGTCAGCCGGGTCGCCTCGAACCCGAGGATCGCGCAGACCGGCACGACGAGGAAGAAGAGCAGCTCCTCGAGCGGCAGGCCACCCGGAAGGATGACCCCGGTGATCTGGCGCGGGTCGAAGGTCCAGTGCCCGGCGTGGATCGCGAGCAGGTCCCAGACCACGAACACGGCCGCGACCGGTGCGACGGTCAGCACGAGCCGCCGCACCTGCCGCAGGACGCCGACCCTCAGCAGCGGCTCCAACCACAGCGCGCCGAACAGGCAGCCGGCCAGGACCAGCAGATAGGTCCAGTGCACCGTCAGAAGCCCAGCGCCTGCGCGCGCCGCTTGATCTCGGTCGCGCGGTTGCCGCGCAGCGCCTCCGCCGGGGTGCCCGGCAGTGACTCGTCGGGCGTGTAGAGCCACCGGAGGGCCTCCGGCTCGTTGTACCCAGCGTCGTACAACAACCTCAGCACGCCGGGAAGGTGCTTGACCACCTCACCGTCCACGATGAAGTCCGCGGGGACGCGCAGCACGCCCTTCTCGCGCACCGCGATCAGGATGTTGTCCCGGACGAGCTGGTGTACCCGGTTCACCGGGATGCCGAGGCGCTCGGCGACGTCGGGCATGGTCAGCCACTCGGCGGGGCCGGCAGGTTCTTCGCTCACAGAAGCAGGTTAATCCGCGCAACGCGACGTCGCCGTGGCCGGCAGCCTGGCCGCCCGGCACGCCGGGCCTTACGAGGCCCCGGTCGCCGCGCCCGCCGCCCCGCGCCGGGCACCCGATCCGCGCCGAGCCTGATCCGCCCGCCGTCGAGCACCCCGACGCCGTCGCCGAGCGCCACGCCCAGCGAGACGGCCGGTCCGTCACCCTCGGTGAGTGGTTCATCGCCGTCGCCGTCCCCCACAAAGCGCTCGAAATGGGGACGATCCTCCGAGGACCGTGCAGGACGCTGAGCTTTCGGGTCCCCCAGCCGTACACTCGCAGCCAATGGATACCACGGTCGCCGATCCTCTGCTCGGTGCGCTTGTCGACGGGCGCTACCGCGTTCGCTCGCGTGTCGCCAAAGGCGGCATGGCGACGGTCTACACGGCGCTCGACGAGCGGCTCGAGCGCACCGTCGCGTTGAAGATCATTCACCCGGCGCAGTCCCGTGACCCGCTGTTCGTGGACCGGTTCACCGACGAGGCCAAGACGATCGCACGGCTGACCCACCCGAACGTGGTCGCCGTGTACGACCAGGGCACGCACCACGGGCTGCCGTACCTGATCATGGAGTACGTCCGCGGCTACACCCTGCGCGAGCTGCTCGCCGAGCGGCGCCGCCTGCAGCCGCAGGAGGCCCTCGCGATCATGGAGCAGATGCTCGCCGCGATCGCCGCCGCGCACCGCGCCGGGCTCGTGCACCGCGACGTCAAGCCCGAGAACGTGCTCGTCGCCGAGTCGCCGGGCGACACCCACAACCTCATCGACGGCGTGGTCAAGGTGGCCGACTTCGGCCTCGCGCGCGCGGTCGAGGCGAGCGCGGACGAGACCGGCTCGCACCTCATGGCCACCGTCGCCTACGTCGCCCCCGAGCTCGTCACCGACGGTCACGCCGACCCGCGCACCGACGTGTACTCGGCCGGCATCGTGCTCTTCGAGATGCTCACCGGGCGGGTGCCGTACGAGGCCGACCGGCCCGTCGAGGTGGCCTGGCAGCACGTGGATCGCGATGTGCCGTTCCCGTCGCGGTACGTGCCGGGCCTGCCGCCCGCCGTCGACGACCTCGTCGCCCGCGCGACCCGCCGCGACCCGGGCGGGCGCCCGACCGACGCCGGCGCGATGCTCGCCGAGGTGCAGGCGGTCCGCGAGGACATCGGCACCACGCCGACCGGCCGCACGCGCCAGATCACCCCGCCCACGGTCATGGTGCCGCGGGTCGAGTCGGTGCCGCAGCCGATGACCCAGACCTACCAGGCCAGCCGCCGCCCGTCGTGGGCCCGGCTGCCCGCCTCCGCTCCCCCGGCGGCCGCGGTCGCGCGGCGGCACCGCCCCGACGTCGCCCACCGCGGCGGCGAGGGCGGGGGCCTGTCGCGGCTGATCGCGCAGATCAACGCCAACCCGCGCACCCGCCTCGCGGTGATCGCCGCCATGCTCGCGTTCGGCCTGCTGGTGGCGGTCGGCGGGTACTGGTTCGGCGTCGGGCGCTACACCAACACCCCCGACCTGCGCGCCAAGACCGGCGACCAGGCCGCGCACCTGGCCTCCACCGCCGGGTTCAAGGTCAAGTTCGCCGACCCGAAGTTCGACGCGGTCGTCCCCAAGGACCAGGTCATCTCCCAGGACCCGGCCGCGGGCGGGCGGATCCTCGACGGGGGCACGATCACGCTCACGCTGTCGCTCGGGCCCGAGGTGTACAAGGTGCCCGACATCGCCGGCAAGGAGTGGGACCTTGCCCAGGTCGACCTGCAGGCGATGAAGATCGTGGGCAACCGGGCCGAGAAGTTCGACGACGCCGTGCCCGCGGGCTACGTCGTCGACACCGACCCGAAGATCGGCACGCAGGTCAAGCCCGGCCAGACGATCACCGTGTTCGTCAGCAAGGGCCCGAACCCGGTCAAGGTGCCGCTGGTCGTCGGCAAGACGGTCGACCAGGCCAAGTCCGACCTGGCCAAGGTGAAGATCGCCCTGGGCAAGGTCGAGGAGGTCGAGAGCGACAAGCCGAAGGGCCAGATCGTCTCGCAGAGCATCGGCGACGGCAACAGCGTGGCCGACGGCATGGTCATGGACCTGCAGATCTCCAAGGGCCCGGCCCAGATCCCGATGCCCGAGGTGCGCAACATGCCCCTCGACCAGGCCCGTCAGCAGCTCGAACAGCTCGGCCTGGTGGTCGACTCGCAAGGCTTCGGCACCGTACGCCAGCAGAACCCGGCACCCGGCACGCCGGTCGTGCCCGGGCAGCATGTCTCCCTCTTCGCGTTCTTCTAATGGGTGACTTCGCCCCGGTCGGCGGGCACGCGCTCGCCGCCGGGGGCCTCGCCAAGGGCGCGCTGCGCTACGTCGAGCGCACGGCGGCGACGGCGGTCCAGGTGTACGTCTCCAACCCCCGCGGCTGGGCCCTGGCCGCCGGCGACCCGAAACAGGACGACGCGTTCCTCAAGTACTGCGCCGACCACGGCGTGACCGCGTACGTGCACGCGGCCCTGCTGGTGAACCTCGGCTCGCCGACCGAGGCGACCGTGGAGCGCTCGGTCGCGACCCTGGAGCACGCCCTGCGCCGCGGGCACGCGATCGGCGCGCGCGGCGTCGTCTTCCACGCGGGCTCGGCGGTCGACGCCGGGCATGCGGAGAAGGCCTTTGCGACGGTACGACAGGTGCTTCTTCCGCTTCTGGAGCGAGCCGAGCGCGAGGGCTGGCCGCCGCTGCTCGTGGAGCCCAGCGCCGGGGGCGGGCGCTCCCTCGCGTCGCGGGTCGAGCATCTCGCCGAGTACCTGGCCGCGGTCGACCGCCACCCGCACCTGGGCGTCTGCTTCGACACCTGCCATGCGTGGGCGGCCGGGCACGATCTGGCCACGCCCGGTGGCATGACGGCAACCATTGACGCGCTCGTGACCGCGGCGGGCCCGGACCGGCTCAGGCTCATCCACGCCAACGACTCCAAGGACGCGTGCGGGTCGCTGCGGGACCGCCACGAGTCGCTGGGCAAGGGGCTGATCGGCGCGGCCGCGTTCGGCGAGCTGCTGGCCCATCCGGCGGCGCGCGGCGTCCCGCTGATCGTGGAAACCCCGAGCGGCGACGACCACGCCGACCACGCCGCGGACATCGCACTCCTGCGGGCTTCGACTCCGAGCGCCTGAGGGCGTTGCGCAGAGTTGAGCGGATATGTCGGGCGCTCCGCGCCGCGATATATCCGATATTTCGGTTATGCGGTTTTTCTGATCCTCGGTGAACGCTCGTCGCAAACGCCCCGCCGGGACGAGTCGGGTGTCGCGGCGGGTTTCGCCCGAGGCGCGGCGAGGGCCGGGCCGTTATCGTGACCTCCGATGCGGCGGGGACGGGGGGCTGAGCCGTGAGCGATCGGGTGGTGCGGCGCGACCTCAACCTGCTCGCGGCCGGGCTGGCGCTGTCCACGGCCGGCGACTCGGCCGCGCTCGTGGCGCTGCTGCTGCGCCTCCAGCCGCACGGCAGCGGCTGGGTGGCGGGGCTGCTGGCGGCCGAACTCATCCCGTTCGTGGTGCTGGCCCCGCTCACCGGGCGCATCGTGGATCGCTTCGAGACGCGGGCGGTGCTGCTCGTCGCGCTGGCCGGGCAGGCGGTGTTGTGTGTGCCGCTGGCGTACGCGACCGCGCTGCTGCCCACGATCGCGCTCTTCGCCGGGGTCACCGCGCTCTCGGCGTTCGTGCGGCCCGCGACCTCGGCCCTGGTGCCGGCGATCACCGGCGAGGGGGACGCGCAGCGTGGGTACTCCCGGCTCGCCACCGGCACCGGACTCGGCTGGATCGCCGGCCCGGCCGCGGGCGGCCTGCTCACGGGCGCCTTTGGACCGGGGACGGCGATCCTGGTCGACGCGGCCACCTTTGCGGTGCTGACCCTCGCCTGCTCGGCCGTACGGGCCCGCCGCCATCCGGCCGCCGCACCCCCGGACGGTAAGCGGGCCGCCGGCGGGATGCGCCTGATCTTCGGCGACCGCCTCCTGCGCACGGCCCTGCTGGGCAGCGCGATCGCGATCAGCAGCGGCGTGATCGACAACGTGGCGGCGCCGTTCCGCTTCGTCGGCCAGTTGGGCGCGAGCGACTCCGGCTACGGCCTGTACCTCACGCTCTGGGGGCTCGGCGCGCTGATCGGGGCCCAGATCGTGCCCCGGGTCCGGCTCTCCAGCGCGACCCTGCTGGCGCTGGGCAACCTGCTCATCGGGGCCGGCATCGCGGGCATCGGCCTCGCCCCGAGCCTGCTGCTCGCGTATGTAGCGTCGACGGCGGGCGGCATCGGCAACGGCGTCGTGAACGTGGCCCAGAACGCGCTGATCAGCACTCGCACCCCGCCGGCGCAGCACGGCCGGGCGTTCGCGGCGTCGGGCGCGGTGATCCAGACGGCGATCGGCCTGGGCACCGCGGCCGCGTCGCCGCTGGTGGTCCTGCTGCACGCGGACGGCGCCATGCTCTGCGCGGGCCTGCTGACCTGCGCGACCGCGCTGGTCGCCCTGCTGCTGAACTCGCGGAACCCGGCATAACCGATAAATCCGATATGTCGCGGCGCGGCGCGCCCGGCATATCGTGCGGAGGCCGAATACCGGGCGAGTCGGGCTCGAAGCAGAGCGCCGCGATAGGCCGGATCTGAAACAGGGCACCGTGATAGGTCGGGCTCGAAGCAGAGCGCCGCGATAGGCCGGTCCGAAACAGAGCGCCGCGATGGGTCGGGCTCGAAGCAGAGCACTGCGATAGGTCGGGCCTGAAACAGGGCACCGTGATAGGTCGGGCCTGAAACAGGGCACCGTGATAGGTCGGGCCTGAAACAGGGCACCGTGATAGGTCGGGCCTGAAACAGGGCGCCGTGATAGGTCCGGCTCGAAGCAGAGCGCCGAAATGGGTCGAGCTTGAAGCAGAGCGGCCTGAAGCAAGGCGTTGAAGACACCGCGCACGAAGTGGGGCTGTCCGATATGTCGGGACTGAAGCGAAGTGCCCGACATATCGGAAAGCGGGGCCACTACAGCAAGGTCGGCAGCACCTTCACGGCGTGGTCGATGCCGTCCTCGGTCTGGTCCAGGTGGGTCACCAGGCGCACCAACCGCCGTCCCAGCACCGACACCAGAATGCCCTGCTCGCGCGCCGCCGCCGCGAAGGCCGGGCCGTCCACGGCCGCGCCGGTCAGGTCGAGCGGCACGATGTTGGTGCGGATGCGCGCCGGGTCCACCACGCCGTGCGGGGCCAGGGCCTCGGCCAGGCGGTGCGCCCGGGCATGGTCCTCGGCCAGGCGCGGAATGTTGTGGCGCAGCGCGTAGAGGCCCGCGGCGGCCAGGATGCCCGCCTGGCGCATCCCGCCGCCGAGGCGCTTGCGCAGCTTGCGCGCCGCAGCGATGTTCGCGGCCGAACCCACGATGAGCGAGCCGACCGGGGCGCCCAGGCCCTTCGACAGGCAGACCGAGAGCGAGTCGAAGAGGCGGCCGTAGTCGGACAGGGCCACCCCGTCGGCCACGTGCGCGTGCCAGATCCGCGCGCCGTCGCAGTGCAGGTGCACGCCCGCCTCGTCGGCGATCGTGCGCAGGCTGCGCAGGGTGGCGAGCGGGATCACGGCGCCGCCCAGGCGGTTGTGGGTCTGCTCGACGGCGATCGCGCGGGTCGGGACGGCCACGAAGCCGTCCGGGCGGATCATGTCCGCGACGGTCGCGGGGTCGAGGTCGGCGGCCGCGGACGGCCAGGTGCGGGTCGACACCCCGCCCAGGGCCGCGGCCGCGCCGATCTCGTCGGTCACCACGTGGGCGGCGGCGTCGCACAGCAGCTCCTCGCCACGCGGGACGGCCAGCTGCAGGGCGATCTGGTTGGCCATGGTGCCGCTCGGGGCGAACAGGGCCGCCTCGTGGCCGAAGAGGCCGGCCACGTGCTCCTGCAGCTCGTGCAGGGTCGGGTCCTCGTCGAACACGTCGTCGCCGACCTCGGCCGCCGCCATCGCCTCGCGCATGGCGGGCGACGGCCGGGTGAGCGTGTCCGAGCGGAAATCGACCACCACGTCAGCCACGCAGCATCTCCGCCACCAGGAAGGCCAGCTCCAGCGACTGCTGGGTGTTGAGCCGCGGGTCGCAGGCGGTCTCGTAGCGGTCGGGCAGGTCCTCGTCGACGATGGCCTGGGCGCCGCCGAGGCACTCGGTGACGTCCTCGCCGGTCAGCTCCACGTGCAGGCCGCCCGGGTGGGTGCCGAGCTCGCGGTGGACCTCGAAGTAGCCGAGGACCTCGTCGACGATCCGGTCGAAGTGCCGGGTCTTGTACCCGTTCGACGACTCGTGCGTGTTGCCGTGCATCGGGTCGCACTGCCAGACGACGCGGCAGCCGGCCGCGGTGACCTTCTCCACGATCGGCGGGAGGGCGTCGCGGACCTTGGTGCTGCCCATGCGGGCCACGAACGTGAGCCGGCCCGGGATGTTCTGCGGGTTGAGCCGCTCGAACAGCTCGATGGCCTGCTCGGGCGTGGTGGTCGGGCCGAGCTTGACGCCGATCGGGTTGGCCAGGCGGGACATGAAGTCCACGTGGGCGCCGTCGAGCTGGCGGGTGCGCTCGCCGATCCACAGGAAGTGCCCGGAGAGCCCGTACGGCCGGCCGCCCGCGATGCGCACCAGCGGCCGCTCGTACTCCAGGGCCAGGGCCTCGTGGGAGCAGTACAGCGTGACCGTGCGCAGGGCCTCGTCGTCGTTGACGCCGCAGGCCTGCATGAAGCGCAGGGCCCGGTCGATCTCGCGGGCGATGGCCTCGTAGCGCTGGCCGGCCGGCGAGGTGACCACGAAGCCCTTGTTCCAGTCGTGTACCGCGTGCAGGTCGGCCATGCCGCCGGCGAGGTACGCGCGCAGCATGTTCATCGCGCTGGACGAGTTGGCGTAGGCCCGGACCATGCGCTGGGGGTCGGCGATGCGCGCGTCCGGGTCCTGGTCCAGCGAGTTGATCATGTCGCCGCGGTAGGCCGGCAGGCCCAGCGAGTCGAGCGCGGCGGAGCGGGGCTTGGTGAACTGGCCGGCGACGCGGCCGATCTTGATGACCGGCAGCGAGGCGCCGTAGGTCAGCACGACCGCCATCTGCAACAGCGTGCGGGCGTTGCCCAGCACGTGGGCCTCGGTGTTGTCGACGAAGGTCTCGGCGCAGTCGCCGCCCTGGAGCATGAAGGCCTTGCCGTCGGCGACGAGGGCGAGGCGCTCGCGAAGCTGGTCCACCTCGTAGGGCGCGACGATCGGCGGGACGGACGACAGCAGGTTGGCGACCTCGTCGACGGCGGCCTGGTCCGGCCACGGCGGCGTCTGCGCCCGGGGCATGGTCCGCCAGCGGTCGAGGCCGAAGACGTCGTCATCCTGGTTGCCCGGGACGGCGACGCGGCTGATCTCCGGGCCGGGGTACGTGAAGTGGTGCCACTCCTGGCGCATGACGAAAAGCGTACCGAGGAGGATCGGCGAGTGGGGTCCGCCACCCGCCGATCCCGCAGGCTGGACCGGCGGGTGAGAGCCCGGCGCACCTACATGTTGATCATGTGTCCGGCGAGTCCGTGCACGGCCTCCTTGACCGCCTCGCCCAGCGTCGGGTGGGCGTGCACGTTGCGCGCCACCTCGTGGACGGTGAGGTCCCACTGCTGGGCCAGGGTCAGCTCGGGCAGCAGCTCGGTGACCTCGGGGCCGATCAGGTGGGCGCCGAGCAGCTCGCCGTACTTCGCGTCGCTGATGATCTTCACGAAGCCGGTCGCGTCGCCGAGCCCGTGCGCCTTGCCGTTGGCCGTGTACGGGAACTTGGCCACCTTGACGTCGAAGCCCTTCTCGCGGGCCTGCTCCTCGGTCCAGCCGAAGCTGGCGATCTGCGGCTGGCAGTACGTCGCCCGGGGGATCATGACGTAGTCGAGCTCCATGGTCTCGGCCCCGGCGATCGTCTCGGCGGCGACGATGCCCATCGACTCGGCCGCGTGCGCGAGCATGAGCTTCGCGGTGACGTCGCCGATCGCGTAGATGTGCGGCACGTTGGTCCGCAGCCGCCCGTCGACGGCGATCGCGCCGCGCTCGGTGAGCTGCACGCCGGTCTTCTCCAGGCCGAAGCCCTCGACCCGGGGCACGAAGCCGATCGCCTGCAGCAGCTTGTCCGCCTCGAGCACCTGGCTCTTACCGCCGGACGAGACCGTCACCTTGACGCCCCCGCCGGTCTCCTCCACGGAGTCGACCCGGGTCGAGGTCAGAACCGAAATGCCGAGTCTCTTGTACCGCTTGAGCAGTTCGGCGGACACCTCGGCGTCCTCGAGCGGCACCATCCGGTCGAGGAACTCGACGATCGTCACCTTCACGCCGTAGTTGTGCAGGACGTAGGCGAACTCGACGCCGATGGCGCCCGCGCCCGCGATGATGATCGAGCCGGGCAGCTCCTCGGTGAGGATCTGCTCCTCGTAGGTCACCACGCGCTCCGACAGCGACGTGCCGGGCAGCAGCCGGGTCGTGGCGCCGGTGGCGACGATGCAGTTCGCGAAGGTGATGGTCTCGTCACCGACCTGCAGCGTGTGGTCGTCGACGAAGGAGCCCTTGGCCTGGTACTGCCGGATCTCGTTCTTCTTCATCAGGTAGTGCACGCCCTTGACCCGGCCGTCGGCCACCTTGCGGCTGCGCTGGAACGCCGCGCCGTAGTCGAACGTGACGTCGCCGGAGATCCCGAACGTCTTCGCCTCGTGGGTGAAGATGTGCGCGAGCTCGGCGTTGCGCAGCAGCGCCTTGGACGGGATGCAGCCCACGTTGAGGCAGACGCCGCCCCAGTACTTGTCCTCGACGATGGCGGTGCGCAGGCCGAGCTGCGCGGACCGCACGGCGGCGGTGTAGCCACCGGGGCCGGCGCCCAGGACGACGACGTCGAAGTGCTCACTCATAGCCAGTCCTTGCGTTTGAAGGTGACGTACAGCACCACGGACAGCACCACGATCAGCAGGGCCGAGGTGATGAACCCCGACAGCTTGTCGGAACCCGGGTACGGCACATTCTGCCCGTAGTAACCAGTAACCGCCGTCGGCACCGCGATGATGGCGGCCCAGCTGGTGACCTTCTTCATGACGGTGTTCTGCCGGTTGCCCTGCACCGCCAGGTTGGACTCCAGGATCGTGGCGGTGAAGTCGCGCAGGTTCTCGGTGAACTCCGTCACGCGCAGGACGTGGTCGTAGAGGTCCTGGTAGTACGGCACCATCTCCTCGTCGACGAGGTGCTCGCGGGAGTGCATCAGGCCACCGACCAGCTCGCGCATCGGCATGATGACCTTGCGCATCCGGCCGAGCGTCTTGCGCAGCCGGAAGCTGCGCTGCTGCACGTCGCGGATGGCCTGCGGGCTCTCCTCGAACAGCCGGTCCTCCAGCGCCTCGAGCTCGTCGTCGAGCTGCTGCACCGCGTCGAACTGCCCGTCGACGATCACGTCGAGCAGCCCGTGGGCGAGCCACGGCACACCCTGCGCGGCCAGGTCCGAGGTGGCGTTCCAGCGCTCGACGACCGCGTCCATGTCGAAGCCGGCGCCGTGGGCGGTGATGAGCGCCCGGTCGGTGAGGAACGCCGACACCTCGGCGACCTCCGACGTCCCGTCGCCGTCGCCGCCGTGGAACCGCACGGCGTACGCGTTGAAGAACATGTGTGCCGGATAGTGCATCAGCTTCGGCCGCTCGTGCGGCGAGGACGCGTCCTCGATGGCCAGCTGGTGCAGCCCGAACTCCTCCTGGACCCGGTCGTAGTCGCCCTGCTCCGGGTCGACCAGATCGAGCCACACGACCGCCGCGGAGTCCTTGAGGTGCTCGGAGATATCGTCGAGCGGGAAGTCCTCGGCCTCCAGCCGACCGTCCCGATATAGCCGCGTGCGCGCCATAGGCTCATCAAAGCAGAAGGAGGCCCCGGTGGCCGGATTCGCGGAGGCGACCGCGGTCGTGGACGGCCGGGCCGAGCTGGATCCACAGTGGACCGTCGGTGGGCGGCCCAACGGCGGATACCTGCTGGCGGTACTCGCCCGGGCCGCCGCGACCACCGCGCACCCGCACCCGCTCAGCGCGAGCGCGGTGTACCTCGCCCCGCCCGAGTGCGGCCCGGCCGAGGTCGCGGTGGAGACGCTGCGCGACGGGCGCTCGGTGCGCCAGGCCCGGGTGCGGCTGTCGCAGGGCGGCCGGGCCTGCGTGGAGGCGCTGTTCACCCTCGGCGACCTGGCCACGGCCGGCGAGGCCCGGTTCACCGCGGCCGAGCCGGCCGCCGTCAAGCCCCGCGACGACCTGAACCGCACCCCGGTCGAGCCGCCGGGCGCCGGGATCCGCATCACCATGCTGGAGCAGGTCGACCAGCGGGTGGACCTGAGCGGCCCGGGCGACCTGCGGGGCTGGCTCAGCTTCGACGACGGCACCCCGTTCGACGCCTTCTCGCTGCTGTACGCGGTCGACGCGTTCCCGCCGGCCACGTTCACGCTCGGCGGCAACGGGTGGACGCCGACGCTGGAGCTGACCGCCTACGTGCGCGGGCTCCCGGCGCCGGGGCCGCTGCGGGTGCGCCAGTACACCCGGATGGTCACCGACGGCCAGCTCGACCAGGTGTGCGAGGTCTGGGACGCGGCCGGCCGCACGGTCGCGCAGGCCTCCCAGCTGGCCGTGTACCGGATGGCCCGGTCCTAGTTCAGCACCACCGCCGCGCCGCGCTTGGCCTCGTACATGGCGGTGTCCGCGCGGTGCAGCACCACCCGGCTCTCCTCGCCGGCCGCGAACCGGGTCCCCCGCCAGGTGCAGCACCAGCCGCGCCGCTCCGTCGCCACCCCGGGCGCGCACGTACCGCAGGATCGCGCGCAGGGTGACGCCCGCCGTCTCCCGCATCGTCTCCATGGCGACCTCCGAGGCCAGAGATCGGCCCGCCCGGGCGCGGGCTGAGGGGAAACGCGGGGCCGCGGGGTAACACTTGCCACATGGAACCGCTCATCGTGGTCGACGGTGCGAACGTGGTGGGCTCGGTGCCGGACGGCTGGTGGCGCGACCGGGCGGGCGCGGCGGCCAGGCTGCGCGACGCCCTTGCCGACCGCGACCGCGCCGCCCTGCCGGGCGAGATCACACTGGTGGTCGAGGGCGCGGCCCGCGGGGTCACGGCGATCGCGGGGGTGGCGGTCGAGGCGGCGCCGCAATCCGGCGACGACCACATTGCGGCGCTCGTGCGCGACAATGTGTCACATCGGACCGTCGTCGTGGTCACATCCGACCGGGAGCTGCGGCACCGGGTGACGGAACTGGGTGCGAGTATTGTCAGCCCCGGACAGCTCCGGGCCACCATCTCATATGGTGGACGACGTGACTCTACCTAGCCGATATGATTTAGGGGTTCCCTCACCACAGCATGTGTGGGTAGTGATACGCGAACTGATGGCGATCTTCCATATTATGGGAAACCATTGACCGCAACCTCGGGCTCACGCAAAGTTATCCGGGTACCGGTGTCGTGAATTGCCGGTGAATACGTGCCAAAACGTCAGACGAATTAGTGTCGATCTATTCTGTGCGGCACGTAACACGGCTGTCGCATCATGTGACGTAACTGGTAAGGTCGGTACCATGTGCCATCAGGTGCTGCTTGATCCGATGTGGACAACCCGCCGCGAGCACCATTTCGACGGCCTTTGTCGAGTGACCCCCGGTTGATATCGGCGTTCATTCAGAAGGTTTTCGAGAGGATTGAAATGGCCGTTTCGGTCGTGGGTGTGCCCGACGTCGCGCCCTCCGTGGTCACCATCACCGTCCACATCACGCTCAACGGCGAGGAGCTCCCACCGGAGGCCTCCCGCCTGCTGAGCGACCTCGAGGCGCTGGCCGCCAGCCAGGCCGGCCAGCAGATCCAGCGCACCGCGCCGCTGCCGCGCACCCCGTCGAGCCCGTCCGCCGCCCCGGCGCGCAACCTGCGCCTGGTCGAGCAGCCGGCCGACGAGCCCGCCGCGTCCGTCGCCGTCGCGGAGCACGACCCCAAGGTCAAGCGCATCGGCCGGGCCACGCCCGACGCGCCCTCCCTCTACCTGTGCACCGGCTCGCGCCTGGTCCTGCACGACGGCGCCCCGGTGGCGCTGACCCGCCGCGAGTACGACCTCTTCCTCTTCCTGTGCGAGCACCCGCGGCGCGTGTTCAGCCGCGCGCAGCTGCTGCGCCAGGTCTGGGGATACGACATGGTCGGCACCGAGCGCACCGTCGACGTCCACGTCCGCCGGCTGCGGGTCAAGCTGGGCGACGCCGCCCGGATCATCGCCACGGTCCGCGGGGTCGGCTATCGTCTCGACGATGACGCCGCCGTCCAGGTCGTGGTCCGCGAAGACTGACGTCGCGACCGCCGCGGGGATCCTGCTCCTGGTCGATCTCCTGCGGGTGTGGCTCCCGTCGATCATCACGATCTTCGGGCAGGCGGCCTCGACCCCGGCCGAGCTCATGGGCGCCTTCGCGCTCGCCTGGTTCGTCGCCGGCGTCGCGGCCGCACCGCTGGCGCGCCGCCTCGGCCCCCGCCGCCTCGCCCTTGTGGCCGGCGCGGTCCTGGTCCTGGCCCGCCTCGCGCTGATCTTCGTCCCCGGCGGGCTGCCGCAGCTCTACGTCGCCTCGACCGGCTTGCTCGCCGGCCTCGCCTTCCTGGCCGCCGCCGCCGAGGGCGGGGCGTCCGTCGCGCTCGGCGTCCCGGCCGGCCTCGCCGCCGCGGCCCTCGAGCACGCCGCGCTCGGCACCGTCGACGCGAGCTGGCGGCCCTGGTGGATCGCGGTCCCGCTCACGTTCGCCGCGGGGGCCGCCCTGTTCTACGGTCGCCCCGAGGCCCGGCCCGCGACCGGGGGCTGGTTCCTGGTGGGCCCCGTGCTGCTGCTGACCGGGGTGTACGCCCTCTCCCCCGCCGTCGCCGCGGTGGCCGCGTCCTACGGCGCGCACGGGTACGCCTCGACGCCGCCCGCCCTGCTGCCGCCGCTGGGCATCGGGCTGGCCGTGCTCGCGTTCCTCGCCGTCGCCTTCGCGCCCCGCGTGCCCGCGAGCCGGCCCGTGCGCGTCGCCGCCGCCGTGCTCGTGGTCGCCTCGGCCGCCTGCTTCGCATTCGACTTCGGCGCGCCGGGCCCGCTGTGGCTCGCCCTGCTGCTCGGCGCGCCCGGCCTCGGGCTCGCGCTGCGGCTGGCCGGCGAGCGTCCCGCGCCGCGGGCCGCGTACGCCGCGACCCTCGGCCTGGTGGTGTTCGCGGTCGCGGCGATCGCGTACTACGCCGCCTACGACATCGGGTACCCGAACCGGTGGGTGCCGGTCGCGGTCGCGCTCGTCCCCGCCGGCTTCCTGCTCCGCGCGGCCGGGCCGGTGACCGTCCGGCTGCCGCGGCGCGCCGGGGCCGCGGCGATCGCCGCTTGTCTCCTGCTGCCGCTGGCCGGGCTCTGGGTGCCGCCCCCGGCCCGGTCCGGCGGGGACGGACGGGGTTTCGCGCTCACGGAGTACAACATCCGCATGGGTTTCGGTCTGGACGGGACCTATCGTCCGGCGGAAGTGGCCGCGGCCATCGCCGCGAACCGCCCCGACATCGTCCTGCTCTCCGAGGTCGACCGCGGGTGGCTGCTCAACGGCGGCCACGACGACCTGGCGGTGCTCGCGCGCCGGCTCGGGATGCGGTACTGGTTCGGCCCCGCCGCCGACGCGGTGTGGGGCGACGCGATCCTGACCCGCCTGCCCGTCGTCGCCGTGGAGTCGATGCCGCTGACCGCGGACGGCGCGCCGACGGGCGCCCAGGCCCTCGGCGTCGTGGTCATGGTGCAGGGGCGCGCGGTCGCCGTGGTGTCGACGCACATCCAGCCGCCGCCGGACGCCGAGCCGCTGCGGCAGGCGGACGAGATCGCGGCCTTCGCCACCCGGTTCGCCGCCGGCCGGCCCACCGTCATCGCCGGCGACCTCAACATCACCCCCGGCAGCGCGCCGTTCGGCCGGCTCACCGCTGCCGGGTACGCCGATGCGTTCGCCCCGAGCCGGCCGGTGCGCACGTTCCCGGCCGACCGCCCGGTCGAGGAGATCGACCACGTGCTCGTGCGCGGCCTGACCGCGGGTCCGCCGGTCGTGGGCACCGCGACGACGTCCGATCACGCGCCGGTACACGTCTCCCTGGTCGTCGCCGGAATTTGACCGATTCGTCACCGTTTTCGGGGACGTGTTGGCCGAATCGTGATTGACCCACGGGGCATGTGGGCATCCCGGAGACAAGAGAGAAAGGGGCAGCGATGAGCGTGGCACATGCGAACGGAAGCGTGACCGAGACCCGCAAGGACTTCGGCGCCACCGCCGGCGACCTGTCGACCAAGGCCAAGGAGAGCGCGGCCGAACTGGCCGAGCACACCAAGGACGTGGCACGTCGCCGTCCCGTTCCGCTGGTGACCGCCGCCGCGGCCGGCCTCACCACCGTCGTCGTGGCGGTGGTGGCGGTCGTACGGCGCCGCAAGGCGCGTCAGACCCCGCAGCAGCGGGCGATGAGGGCGTTGCGAAGCACCGGCAAGAGCGTGAAGAAACGAATCAAGCGGTAACCTCCTCTCCCCAAGGGCCGCGCCCCCTGCCGATTCCGACCGGCACGGGGCGCGGCTCCTTACGCATCCACTGTGGACAGGTGCGCGAGCATCGCCTGGTTGGCCTCCCAGCCGTCGGGGAAGCGCACCGGCACGTTGAGGTGGACGGGCTCGGCCGAGGGGTGGGTGTCGAGCAGCTCGGCGATGCCGGCCCGGGCGACGACGATGCACGCGTGGCGGTGCCGGGAGGCGAGCACGCACAGCCGGCCCGCCTCGAGGTGGAAGGCGCTCGCGTCGCGCCGGCCCGACAGCGGGTGCAGGATCACCGTCACGTCGTACTCGCGGCCCTGGAGCCGGTTCGCGGTGTCGACGGTCACGTCGGCGGCGACGGTGTCGGCGAGGGCCTGGCGGATCGCGGCCACCTGGTCGCGGTGGGCGGCGCCGACGGCGACCCGGTCCGCGGTGACCGGGCGGCCCTGCGGGGCGTGCTCGGAGTACGCGACCGGCCCCCGCCGCAGCAGGGCCACCACCAGGCCGGCGATGGCCGCGACGGCCTCCCGGTCGGTGCGCACGGTGTGCCGGGCCGGCAGCTCGTGCAGCGCCCAGCCAGTGCGGCGGGCGGTCTCCAGCGACGCCTCGATGCCGGGGTCGCCGCCGATGGACCGCACCGAGAACTCGAGGCTGCGGTCGGCCGGCCGGGTCCCGGCCTCGAACGGCGTGAACGGGTAGAAGGCCGCCGAGACCACCGAGGCCGCGGACGGCGGCAGGCGCCACGAGACCGGCAGGCGGTGCAGCGGCAGGTCGGGGTTGTGCCGCAGGAGCACGGCGACCGCGCTCTGCATCGGGTCCCAGGACAGCCCGGCCCAGCGCTCGACGGCCACGACGGAGAACGGGTCGAGCTGGCCCGGGTCGCCGACGAACAGGCCGCGGGAGAACCGGCCGGCCACGCGCAGGAGCATGTCGGAGCGCATCTGGTACGCCTCGTCGACGATCGCCCGCTCCCAGGTGCCCTCGGTGACGGTGGCCCACTTCGCGGCCGTACCGATGACGACCGCGCTGGTCTGCACGTCGGAGACGGCGCCGCTGACGGTGACCGAGCCATGCTTGACCACGCGCTGGGCCGGCACATACGTGGACGCGGAGAGCCGCCCGATCTCGATGCCGGGCGCGGTGCCGGCGAGGCGGTCGATGAGGTCGTCGACCTGCTCGTTGGTCTGGGCGACGACCATGAGCCGCTCCCCCGCCTCGGCCATGGTGCGGGCGGCGCGAACGACCAATGTGGACTTCCCGGCGCCCGGCGGGGAGTCGACGACGACCCCGCGCCCGGCGGCCGACCCGAAGTCGCTCAGGATCTTGTCGATCACGGTCATGCGACCTCCGCTCCGCTCCGCTCCCGACCGCTCACGACCAGTCCTCCGCCGCGTCGATGTCGTTGGGCTGGTAGTCCGGCGGCGGACCGCCGTGCGTCCACGGGGTGTCCTCGCGGGACGGGAAGCGGCCGGGCGGCTGGTACGCGTCGCTCACCGGGCCGTACGTGACGACCTCCCCGACATCTGGTACCGAACCGGGCGCGGGCTGCTTGGTGGAGCGGCCCATCCCCTTGGACAGCTCCAGCACGACGTCCACAGAGGACACCGAGACGACCGTCGCCTGCTGGGACAGGCGCGCGGGCGAGACGAGCAGCGCCCCGGGCTCCAGGCGCACCGGGTCGGAGGTCTGCACGGTGATGTGCGGGCGCAGGGCCGCCTTCTTGCCCGACGTGTCGACGCGGTTGGGCGAGGCCGACACGACGGTGCCGGTGAACGCCTCCCCCGAGAGCCGGAACTCGGCCATGATCAGCGGGTCGTCGAGGGCGCGCTGGGCCTCGTAGCGGGCCTGCTCGCGCTCCAGGCGGTCGAGGCGCCCGGCCGCGGCGACGGCGCTGTCGCGCCGGGGCTGGGGCAGCGCGGTGCCTTCGGCCAAGGACATGTGGTACATCGTGAAAACGTCGCGGTCGACCGCCCAGCGGGCCTCGACGGAGGCGCCGGCCGGGCGGGCCCGCAGCAGGTCCACCGCCCGCCACATGAGTCCCCAGGTCGGCTCCAGCTGCGCCTGCAGCGCGCCCGCGAGTGCGGCTTCGGCCCGGCTCTGGGCGTGCGGGTCGGCGGCCCGGGCGTAGGCGGCCAGGGCCGGGGCCAGGATCTCGTTGTCGAACGTCGGGTCGGTGCTGGGCCCGGCCGGCGGCCAGCGCAGCGGGTCCTCGGCCACCTCGGCGGCGGACGGGCCGTCGAGGCCGTCGGGCGGATCGATCCAGCCCAGCAGCGCGGCGAGGTTGGCGTCCTCGAGCCCGCTCTGGCCGGTCGCCCAGTGCTCGCCCAGCACCGCCGTCAGCGCCAGCAGCGTGGCCGAGCCCGGGTGGTCGGCGCGCTCGCGCAGGAACGTGAACCACTGGCCGAGCAGCGGGACGGTGCGGTGCACCGGGTGCGGGCCGTACGTGCGCCGGAAGCGGGTCGAGCGGCCCAGGAGCCGGATGAACTCCACGCCGCCGCGGTTGGGCACCAGCACCTGGGGCGCCTCGGCGTAGCGCAGCTTCGAGGTGTGGGCGGGGTCGACGGTGCGGGAGCAGCCCTCGACGTACGTCAGCACGATCTTGGCCAGCTGCGCGACGAACTGGAAGCGCTGGGTGCGGTCGCGGGGGTTGGCCACGACGAGCAGCCGGCCGGCGCCGCGGTCGGTGCCGACCAGGGCGGCCAGGGGCGCGGCGGCCTCGCCGGCCAGGGCCAGCGGCACGAGCACGAGCGGGCGCTCGGCGATGTGCGTGTGCCGGACCGTGGTCAGCGGCTGCGCGCGGCCGGACTCGACGGCCTCCGCGCGGGCCAGCGCGGTCAGAATGCTCACCGCTTCGTCTCCGATTCGCGCCGGGCCTCTCGGCGGCGCCGTGGACCGCTCACGCGCTGAGGCATTCGGTGCGCAGCCGGTGGGCCATGCGCAGCAGCGCCGCGATCTCCTCCTGGCCCGCGCCCGGGGTGAGCGTGCCGCGGGCGAGGCCGAGGACGGTCGAGACGCTCTCCACGCCGCCGAGGTCGTCGCGGATGGAGCGGCCCAGCGCCGAGGTGGAGCCGGCCGACTCGTCGCGGCAGAAGAACGCCATCTCGCAGGAGCCGAGGCAGTCCGGGCTGTAGCGCGCGTCGATCTCGCTGACGGCCTTGTGCAGCTCATCCGGCGGCCGGGTGGCGTTCTGGTCGGCGTCGTAGGCGAGGTCGAAGGAGAGCCCGGCCGGCAGCGCGTCGAGGATCTTGTCGAGGCGGGTGAGCCGGGACAGCTGGCGCTGCAGCACCGTCAGCTGCTTGCGTACGTCCACGAGGGTGGCCGTCGGCCGGTTGGCGAAGTTCTCCGGGCAGACGAGCACCACGTCGTGCGACACGGACTCCGGCGGGTAGCCGAGCTCGCCGAGCAGCTCGCGCATCGCCAGCACGTAGACCGCCGACTGCTTGGCCGCGGCCGCCGCCTTGCCCGGGTCGGCCTGCCCGTCGATGACCGCGAACGACTTGATCTCCACCACGTGGAAGCGGCCGCCGACGCGGAAGGCGATGAGGTCCGGCTCCAGGTACGCGTAGTAGCCCGCGATGTCCAGCCGCAGCATGGGGTGGTCGAACAGCGTGCCGGCGTCGTCGCGCTCGGCCGCCGCCCGGGCCAGCAGGCTGCGGGTGCGGGCGTAGCGCACCTCGCGGCTGGCATTGCCGCCCACATTGGACAGGTCGTCGTACGCCACCTCGGGGATGGCCAGCCCGAGCCGCTCGCGCAGCAGCTGCAGCAGCTCCGCCGCGCCGTCGGCCTTCACCTGCGCCTCGAACGCGTTGCCGCGGGCGATCGCGAACCGCGACTGGCCGAAGGCGGCCGGGAAGCCCAGCTGCCCGGCGACGGCGCCCTTGTTCACTCCGGCCGCGTCCATCAGCCCCCGCCGGCCGCAGCCGGGGTTGGTGGTGAGCGCGGCGATGGTGCGCGCGTTGTGGTTGCGCGGCGCCACGGTGCCGCGAATGCGGTCCAGCCGGTCTACCAGTGCGTCCATGGGGGTCTCATCTCGGGGAAGCGGTTCTTGCTCAGTTCGCGGTCTTTCGCAGTCGCTGGAGACGGGCGCCGAAGAGCGCCTCGGCGCCGTCGAGCCGTTCCTGGGCCCGCGAGGCCCCCGCGGTGCGGTCCGCGGAGTCGGCCTCGAGGTGCACGTCGAGCTCGGCCTGGGCCTGTTTGGCCACGATGTCGGGGTCGGCGCCGCCCCCGAGGGAGGCGGCGCCCGGGATGCCCGCGGCGAAGCGCCACAGCAGCCGGCGGGCGTCGTGGGCGTCGTCGGGCAGCTGGGCCACCCGCTGGGCCACCCGGATGGCCGCGACGAGGAAGTCGACGCGGGCGCTGAGCGGGCCGACGACCCGCGTCTCCAGCGGCCAGGTGGACAGGGCGAGCAGGCCCCGGGCCGGGGAGAGCAGGTCGGCGGTCAGGGCGGGGCAGAGGTAGTACGGCCGGCCGTACGGGGCGACCTTGAACGAGCGCTCCTCGTCGCGGCGCAGGCTGGTCAGGCGCGCGGCCACGAGCTCGCCCGGGAAGAAGGCGTCGTGGACGGCGATGATGAGCTTCGGCGCGGCGGGGACGCTCAGCAGGGTGAGCGCGTGGTGCACCTGCTCGCGGATCGACAGCATCGGGAAGGCCGAGGGCTTCTCCCGCTGGCGGGGGGCCCGGTCCTCCAGCTCGGCCAGGGCCTTGTCCCACTCCTGCTCGACCCGGCGCAGCTCCGCCCGCAGGGTGCGGGCCTGGGTGCGGTCCCCCGTGGTGGCCGCGCGGCGAAGCTCGCCGCGCAGCCGGTCGATCCGGCGCTCGAGCAGCTCGATCTGCTCGCCCGGGGCCGAGATCGATTCGGACACGAACGGCACGGTAGCCGGTTCCAGCAAGTTCCAGCAAAGACCAGTGTCGGCGTGTCGCGGTTGCTTTTTCCCGACTTTGCTACGCGGGTACGGGCTGTGCCTGCTCGACCGCTCTGGGTACCGATGCCCGCTTCGGCATGGGCACGAGCTGCGGCCGGCGCTTCGCCGCGAGGTCCTCCACCCAGCCGAGGGCCAGGACGAGTACCGCCACCAGGGCCACCACCAGGCCCAGCTGGACGAAGTCGCGATAGCCGCCCACCAGCGTGATGCCGAACCACACGCCGACCATGCGCACGAACGTGATGGCGGCCTCGTGCCACAGGTAGATCGTCAGCGCGCGGCGGTTGATGGCCTCCACCACCGGCTCCGCGGCGCCGAGCGAGAGCGCGGCCGGCGCGGCGTTGAGCATGACGAGCAGGAACGCCGTCGACCACAGGGTGTCCGCGACCGGGGCGTCGTTCAAGTCGTACCCGCGCGGGCCCGGCGTGTGGAGGAGGAGCGCGAGGCCGATGCCGGCGATCACCAGGCACGCCGGCCAGAGGACCTTCTTGGAGATGCGCTGCAGCGTGCCGTCGTGGTGCGCGAAGCCGAGCATCCAGGCCGGGGCGTACATGAAGAAGTCGCGGATCGTGCCGCCGGTGCCGTAGCCGGTCTCCCACAGGGCCACCAGCACCCCGAACGGCAGCAGCACGCTCGGGATCGGCCAGCGGCGGAACGCCCAGAGCAGCACCGGCGAGGCGATGATGAACCACAGGTACGAGCGGACGTACCAGATCTGGCTGAACCAGAACCCGCCCCGCTCGGAGGTGGGCGGGTCGTCGAGCGGGATGAACCACAGCAGCGTGCGCCAGCTGTGCTCCATGCCACCCCAGAGCGACATGAGCACGACGGCGAACGCGCCGAGGACCCAGAAGGGTATGACGATGCGGCGTATCCGCCGTCCGATCGCTTTAGGACCCGAACGATCGAGCGAGGCGGCCATGAGGGAGCCACCGAGCGCGAACATCAGGCCCATAGCGGGGAAGGCGACGGTCAGCCACGCGAATCCGAGGGTGTGGTAGGTGACCACGCGGATGATCGCGACGGCTCGCAGGAGGTCTACGTACCGGTTCCGCATCCCCTACAGGTTGCCCTGCGACCCTCAGGGGCAACCTTCATTCAGCTCAAAATTGGCTGTGTTTCTTCTCAAAGATCCTAGGGCGGACATCCCGTAGCCGAACGGGCAATTGAACGGGTTCACCCTCCGCTCACCCCTCGCTCACCCCGAGAGCCCCGCTGAGCGTCGTGAAGTCATTCGGCCCCTCGTGCATCAGGCCGTTGACGAAGAACACGGAGCCACCCTCGACCCCGCGCGCACGGCCGTCCGCCATGTCGTGCAACACCCGTTCGTGGTGCTCGCGCCGGCCGCCCGTGTCGGGCAGGCCGAACCGTTCGGCGTACCGGGCCAGGTCGCCGTCCTCGAGCTGGTCCTGGTGGGTGAGCAGCAGCGCGTGCATGCCCCAGAAGGCGTCCGCGTCGGCGGCCGCCTCGGCCAGCAGCGCCGCGGGCATGGCGCGCGGGTGGGCGTCGACGAGCGGGAAGTGCCGGAACTCGAAACGTAGCCGGTCGCCGTAGTGCAGCTGGATCCGTTCCACGACACCAAAGGCGCGACCGGCCTCCGGGCTCTCGTAGTCCCCGTACTCCACCAGGCTGAGCGGCGCGCCGCTTCTCCCCTGTACATGCATGGGGACTCTGTGCCCGCTTTCTTGATGTGAATGCCCCTCAGGGATCTTTCCTGAGGGGCAATCACGTTCTCGTCGCTAGTCCAGCACCTCGGTGACGGTGCCCGCACCGACCGTGTGCCCACCCTCGCGGATGGCGAAGCCGAGGCCGGCGTCCATCGCGATCGGCTTGCCGAGCTCGACGGTCAGGTCGACCGTGTCGCCGGGCATCACCATCGTGACGTCACCCAGGTCCACCGAGCCCATCACGTCCGTCGTCCGGAAGTAGAACTGCGGCCGGTAGTTGGCGAAGAACGGCGTGTGCCGGCCGCCCTCCTTCGTCGTCAGCGCGTACACGTGCGCCTTGAACCGCCGGTGCGGCGCGACCGAACCGGGCAGCGCGACCACCTGCCCGCGCTGCACGTCGCCCCGGCGCACGCCGCGCAGCAGCAGCGCCGCGTTGTCGCCGGCCTGGGCCGAGTCCAGCTGCTTGCCGAACATCTCCATCCCGGTGACCACGGTGGCCTGGGTTGGGCCCAGCCCGATCACCTCGACGGGGGTGTTGAGCACGAGCGTGCCACGCTCGACGGATCCGGTGACGACGGTGCCACGCCCGGTGATGGTGAGCACGCTCTCGATGGGCATCAGGAACGGCTCGCCGGTCACGCGCTCCGGCAGTGGCACGTACTCGTCGACGGCGTCGAGCAGGTCGGCGACCGACCGCACCCACTCGGGCTCACCCGCGAGGGCCTTGAGCGCCGACACCCGTACCACCGGAATGTCGTCACCCGGGAAGCCGTACTCGCTCAGCAGCTCGCGCACCTCGAGCTCGACGAGGTCGAGCAGCTCGGTGTCGTCCACGGCGTCGGCCTTGTTCATGGCCACGACGAGGTACGGCACCCCGATCCGCCGCGCCAGCAGCACGTGCTCGCGGGTCTGCGGCATGACCCCGTCGACGGCGCTGACGACGAGGATCGCCCCGTCCACCTGCGCCGCCCCCGTGATCATGTTCTTCACGTAGTCCGCGTGCCCGGGCATGTCGACGTGCGCGTAGTGCCGCGCGCCGGTCTCGTACTCGACGTGCGCGATGTTGATGGTGATGCCGCGGGTGATCTCCTCGGGCGCCCGGTCGATGCCCTCGAAGCTCGTGTAGTGGTTGACGGCCGGGTACCGCTCGGCGAGCACCTTGGTGATGGCGGCGGTCAGGGTCGTCTTCCCGTGGTCGACGTGGCCCATCGTGCCGATGTTGAGGTGGGGCTTGTTTCTCGTGAAAGCCTGCTTGGCCATCTGACTCTCCACAGTGGATTTGTGGTTTCGGATGCGCAGAACCCTGGACCGAGTCGCGGGGGTGTTCCGGCTCGGCCGGCTCACCCTCCTCCGTCGGTTCCGCATGAAGTCTGCGGGAGGAGGGTCAGCGTCGCAGGCCGGCCTCTAGCGCTGCGGCTAGCGCTTCGGGCGCCCAGGCGACCGCCGAGCCGGCCAGGGGGCCGTGCTCCAGAAGGGCGGTCGTCGCGATCATGTCCGGAAAGGTAGCTCGGGCGCGTGGCGCTCGGCAACGTATTTACGAGCGGCTCTCTACGCATGGCTTTTGCGCGCGGCTTTTGCGGCTTTCGCGGCTTTTGCGCGCGGCTTTGCGCGCGGCTTTGCGCGCGGCTTTGCGCGCGGCTTTGCGCGCGGCTTTGCGCGCGGCTTTGCGCGCGGCTTTTACGAGCGCGGTGGCGGGGGCAGGCGTAGGGCGATCGTCGGGGCGTCGGCCATCACCGAGTTCGGGGCGCCGCCGGTCGGGGCGTCCGCCGGGGGGCGGTCCGCGCGGCCGATCGTGATCTCCGGGTAGATCTCGACCTCGTCCCACTCCCCCATGGCCTTGGGCTCGCCGCGGGTGAGCTCCATCTCGCGCGGCGAGGCCGTCGGCCCGGTGCGGGCCAGGACCGCGGCGCCGTTCGTGCTCACGTCGGTGACCAGCAGCATCCCGTCGCGCAGCTCGAAGCGCAGGTGGTTGCGGCTCACGCGGCGGCTCGACTCGTCGTCCAGCCAGTTGCCGATGGTGATGCCGCCCTGGTCGTCCGGGGCGCGGCCGACGACGACGGCGCGGGCGGCCGTGACGGGGAAGCGCGTACGCACGGTGCCGTTGATCCGCACGGCCAGCGGCGTCGCCGGCGGGCGGGGGCCGGCGTCGATCAGGCGGTCACCGTGGCGGGGGCAGATCGGCGCGCCGCTGGGCAGCGCCGGCGGGGCCTGTCCGGCCCCCGCGGCCGGGGCGCGGCCGAAGACCGGGCAGTCCGAGGCGGGGCAGCGCCAGAACCGCTGCAGCACGGGGTGCGGACGCGGGGTCGACCCGGTCGCCGGGGCCAGCGTGAGCTCCATGCCCCCCGGCGCGCCCGTCGTCAGATAGACCGGTCCCGGGTGGCCGGGCAGCGGATGACGACTGATCACCGGTACCCCGGTCAGGTGCGCCACCTCCCGCACGCGCGCGTTGACCCGGGCGCCGGGCGGCAGCATCTCGATGAGGCCGTCGTCCGACCAGCGCCGCAGCACCATGCGCTCGTTCGACGTGAAGTCGGTGTCCGACATCGCGCCGCGCTCGGTGATGGCGTACAGACCGGTGTTGCCGTCGCCGAGGCGCCGGCTCAGCGCGTCGATGAACATGCCGAGGCGCAGCAGCGCGGCCGGGCGGCCGCCGTCGAGGTCGACGCTGCGCGCGGCCTCCACCAGGTCGATGACGCCCCCCGCGGCCAGCGGGTCGACGCTAAGTCGCCGCTCGATCGCGTCAAGTGCTCGGCTCGTTTCGAATCGCACCGGAACATTCTGCCTCAGACCGGCGCTCATCTCGCCCGCGACATATCCGAGACGCACGCGACCCGCCCGGATGGGCCGCAAAGCCGCCGCCGACCACCTCTGCGGTCGACGGCGGGCCTTGCGCCGCGCTGCTCGGCGAACCTCGGGGGGAGGATGGGAAGGCGCCGGGCGCGGTACACACGACGGGCACTGGGGGATGCCGGATTCGTCGTGAGTAGGCGGTGCATGACTGTTGGTAATGAAAAGGTAGATCACCGTCGCAGAAGTCAACAGCGGTGAATGCCTGAATGAACGAGATCTCAACCGCCGCAGGTCTTGGCCACCTCGAGAAGCCGATGCGCGTCGATGCCGTCCCGCTGCTCGACGGCCAGCGGATGGTCGGTCGGCTCGAGCTCGACCAGCGGCCGGCGGCCGGGTTCCCGAGTATGCACGCGGGTCTTGAGCTGGATGGTGTCGGGGTACCCCGGAATATTGTTCGAGAGCCAGCCGAAGTAGGGCGGCTCGTCGACCCGCGCCGGGTCGTCCCACCGCTCGACCGCGCGCTGGAAGTTGACCGGGCTGAGGCTGACCCAGACGCTGTACGTCAACGGCTCCTCGAACCCGCGCACCGGAACCTCGACGAGCCCCCGGATGAAGAAGTGGAGCTCATCGAGCTCGGGCGCGTCGATGCAGCAGAGCTCGTCCTCGAGGAACGACTCCCCACCGGCCTCGGGCGCACCCCAGTAATCAGGCGCGGAGAACGCCCACACGGCCGGAGTGTCGCCGAGCTCCGTACCGCAGCACTCGCACACAACAGTCACCGCGGCATGGTAGACCCGCCCACCGCGCCCGGAACCAGCCCCGCAAATTCCGGCGAATACCCTGTCGGGCGAAAAATCCGATAAGTCGCGGCGCGGAGCGCCCGACTTATCGAACGCCGCCGCGGAGCACCCGACTTATCGCGTGCCCGACTTATCGCGTGCCCGACTTATCGAACGCCGCCGCGGAGCACCCGACTTATCGCGTGCCCGACTTATCGCGTGCCCGACTTATCGAACGCCGCCGCGGAGCACCCGTAC
>NZ_JBEZDS010000014.1:95548-123435 GCF_040648435.1 Dactylosporangium sp. NPDC049140
CCGACTTATCGCGTGCCCGACTTATCGCGTGCCCGACTTATCGCGTGCCCGACTTATCGGACGCCGCCGCGGAGCACTCGACTTATCGCGCGCCGCCGCAGAGCACCCGACTTATCGCGTGCCCGACTTATCGCGCGCAGACGCGGAGCGCTGACGACGCCGGCGGCACATCAATTGCTTGGTGCCCGGCCGGCCCTCATGAATCGGAGGTTACGTGTGGACGATGCCGGTGGCCCGTGGGGATAACGGCCGCCCGAAGCCGGATTTCGAGGGCTTCGGCGGCGTGCACAATTCAACGTTCGGCGCGATCCTCGGTCGATTGTTTCGCGTACCGGCGCAGATGCGGGCCGACGCGATCGCGGCACCGGTGCGTGACGGTACAAACGGATAGGGTCCGGTTGCTCGGCGCCGTCCATGCTCTGCCGCGGTGCGGAATCGCTCTCGGTGTCGGCGCTGGCCCGCTCGACGGACTCCTCATCCGGCGGCACTGAACCCTCGGCTACCTCACCCGGCGAGACCAGGCATCGGTCTTGCTCAAGCGGCGGGATGGGGCATCCGGCCTGCTCGACGGGCGGAGCCGGCTGGACCGGGCATTCGACCTGCTAACTGGCGAGACCCCGGCGGAGGTAGGGCACTCGACCTGCTCAACCGGCGGAACCGGCCCGGCTGACCCAAGGGCAGCGGCCGAACGGCGCTCATAGTTCGCCTTCGCCTCCGCCGCCCGCCGCGCAAAGCTCGCATACCCAGCCGCCTCGCTGCCATATTCCCGCCGAAGCTTCTCCGCATACCGCCGCTGCAGCCCCCAATAGCGACGCTCCGCATGCTCCCGCCGAAACGCATCCCGAGAAGGCGACCAATTCCGCGCCCGAGTCCGATCCCGCATAGCAGCCACTTGCGCCCGACTGAACAACGATATCTGCCCCACCACCCCACAATTATCCCAACCACCCCAGAAACCCGCCGCCCCACTTCATATAGCGCACAAATCCGGGACCACCGAATGACGACCCGCACGAACCCGCCGGCAAACCACGACCAAGAGGAATAACCGCACGCAACAACGAACCAGGACCACGCTTACACGTTGCGGGAGCGCAAGCTCCCGCCACCATCGGCCGAGCGTCGTTGGACAGCCCCAAAGTCCAGGTAAGCCGACATAAACCCCGTCAGGCGAAAAATCCGATAAGTCGCGGCGCGGAACGCCCGACTTATCGGGGAGAAAAGCGGAACGCCCGACTTATCGGGGAGAAAATCAGCCCTGAGCCGCAATCTCCCGAGCCCGATCCCGAGCCGCCTCCAACGCCGAAAGCAAAGCCGCCCGAACCCCATGGTTCTCGAGCTCGCGAATAGCGTTGATCGTGGTCCCCGCCGGCGACGTGACCGCCTCACGGAGTTTCACCGGATGCTCGCCGGACTCGCGGAGCATCACGGCGGAACCGATGGCCGTCTGCACGATCAGGTCGTGGGCCACCTGTCGCGGCAGGCCCAGCAGGATGCCCGCGTCGGTCATGGCCTCGACGAGGTAATAGAAGTAGGCCGGGCCCGAGCCGGACAGGGCCGTCACCGCGTCCTGCTGCGACTCCGGAAGGCGGATGGTCCGGCCCAGCGGGCGGAACATCTCCTCGGCGACGGCCAGGTGCTCGGCGTTCGCGAAGGCGCCGGCCGAGATGGCGGTCATGGCCTCGTCGACGAGGGCCGGCGTGTTGGTCATGACGCGTACGACCGGGGTGCCCTCTGGCAGGTGCTTGGCGAAGAAGGCCGTCGGCAGGCCGGCGCACAGCGACACGACGAGCTTTCCGGCCGGCATCTTCGGGCCCAGGTCGGCCAGCAGCGCGCCGGCGTCCTGGGGCTTCACGGCGATGGTGACGACGTCGGCCTCGCGCAGGGCGGTTTCGTTGTCGACCACGCGGATGCCGTACCGGTCGGTCAGTTCGCGGGCGCGTTCCGGGCGACGGGCGGTGGCGATCAGGCGATCCGGCGACCAGCCCGCGCGCAGCAGGCCGGAGAGCAGGACCTCGCCCAGTTTGCCGGCACCGAAGACGGCGATGATGCGCACGCGCTACCCCCAGACGAAAGCCTGGGGCCCGCTCGAAAAGGGCCCCAGGCGGTACCTGCGATCAGACGGACTCAGGAGCCGAAGAAGACCTCGGCCTCGGTGTAGCGCTCGACCGGCACGGTCTTGAGCTCGCGCGTGGCGTCCTGGAGCGGCACCCGCACGATGTCGGTCCCGCGCAGGGCGACCATCTTGCCGAAGTCCGACTCGTGCACGGCGTCGATCGCGTGCAGGCCGAAGCGGGTGGCGAGGACCCGGTCGAACGCGGTCGGGGTGCCGCCGCGCTGGATGTGGCCGAGCACGACCGTGCGGGCCTCCTTGCCGGTCTTCGACTCCAGCTGCTCGGCGAGCCACTGGCCGATGCCGCCGAGGCGGACGTGGCCGAACGAGTCGAGCTCCTGGTTGTGCAGCACCATCTGGCCGTCGAGCGGCTGGGCGCCCTCGGCGACGACCACGATCGGGGAGTACTGCGTCTGGAAGCGCTTCTCGACGTAGGTGGCGACCTGGTCGACGTCGAACTGGCGCTCCGGCAGCAGGATCACGTTCGCGCCACCGGCGAGGCCGGCGTGCAGGGCGATCCAGCCCGCGTGGCGGCCCATGACCTCGACCACGAGGGTGCGGTGGTGCGACTCGGCGGTCGTGTGCAGCCGGTCGATCGCCTCCATGGCGATGTTCACGGCGGTGTCGAAGCCGAAGGTGTAGTCGGTCGCGCCGAGGTCGTTGTCGATCGTCTTCGGCACGCCGACGACGTTGACGCCGAGGTCGGTGAGCCTGCTGGCGACGCCGAGGGTGTCCTCGCCGCCGATCGCGACGAGCGCGTCGACGCCCAGGTCGGCCAGGTTCGACTTGATCTTCTCGACCCCGCCGTCGATCTTGAACGGGTTCGTGCGGGAGGAGCCGAGGATGGTGCCGCCGCGCGGCAGGATGCCACGGACCTGGGCGATGCCCAGCTCACGCGTGATGCCCTCGAGGGGACCACGCCAACCGTCCCGGAAGCCCACGAACTCGTGGCCGTAGGTGGAGATCCCCTTGCGGACCACGGCACGGATGACCGCGTTGAGGCCGGGGCAGTCGCCACCCCCGGTCAGTACGCCGATACGCATGCTTGATCTTGCCTTCCTGGTTGCGTGCCCGACCCCCGTCACGGGTGCGGTCGAGCCGGAGGTACCCGCTCATGGCGACGCTGCCGATTCACAGCGCACTGTAGTCGCTCCGGCTGAACCTTCAGCAGTCGTCCCCGCGGATCCCGAACTTCTTCGCCGACTCGTGCTCCTGGGTCAGGCGCCGCAGCGCGGCCAGCAGCGAGTCGCCGAGGATGGAGCCGACGACCGCGGCATAGAGCATCTCCTCGGGGCCCCGGGCCCGCCCGACGAAGGCCAGATCGTGCACGGCGATGGTCTCGGCGACGTCGGCGTACTGCTCCAAAAGTACTCCCACATCGGCCCCGACCTGCTCGAACGCGGCGAGCACGCCGGCCGCGGCCTGGCGCGCGGGCGCCTGCGGCCCGACCAGCCAGCCCCGCTCCTCGGCGAGCTGGTCGATGCGCTTGCGGGCCGCGGCGACCGACTCCGGGTCGATGGACTCCTTGCCGCTCACCGACGTCGGCAGGGCGTGGCCGAGCACATAGTGCACGTCGGGGTCCGGCTCGTCGAGCGCCGCGAGCAGTTGACGGATTGTGGCGATCGGCAGCCGCCCGATGTCCAGAAGCACCCGGACGAGGCGTAGCCGCTCAACGTGGCGCTCGTCATACCGCGCCTGGTTGGGGCTGGTCAGCTCGCCGGCCGGCAGCAGGCCCTCACGCAGGTAGTACTTGATCGTCGGCACGGGGACACCGGTCAGCCGGCTCAGCTCCGCAACGCGCATGGGACTTCCTCCCCCTCTTGACATGGACAGCATACCGTTCCACGGTAGATAGCGAAGCTATCCACTATCCATTGGAGCTAGCGATGACCATCGCCAAGCTGCACCGCCCCCTCGTCATCGTCGCCGGGCTGATGGCCGTCCTGGCCCTGGCCGCCCTGACCGGGATCTTCGCCGATGACCGCACCCTCGTCGGCGCGCCGATCTGGCTCAAGCCGTTCAAGTTCGCGGTGTCGATCGCCGTCTACGCCACCACGATCGCGTGGCTGCTGTCGCTGCTCGAGCGGCGCCCGCGACTGGCCTGGTGGCTCGGCACGACCATCGCCGGCGCGATGCTCGGCGAGATCGTGATCATCGTCGGCCAGGCCGTCCGCGGCCGCCAGAGCCACTTCAACGTCGGTACGCCGCTGGACAGCGTCCTGTACAGCATCATGGGCGCCACGATCGCGATCGCCTGGGTCGCCACGCTCGTCATCGCCGTCCTGCTGCTCATGCAGCGCCTCCCCGACCGCGCCGACGCCCTGGCCGTGCGGCTGGGCATCCTCGTCGCGCTGGGCGGCATGGCGGTCGGCTTCCTCATGACCACGCCGAGCGCCGCCCAGCTCGCGCAGGGCCGCCCGTCGATCGTCGGCGCGCACGCGGTCGGCGTCGCCGACGGCGGCCCCGGCCTGCCCCTGGTCGGCTGGAGCACCACCGGCGGCGACCTGCGCGCCGGGCACTTCATCGGCATGCACGCGCTGCAGGCCGTGCCGCTGTTCGCGTTCGCCCTGGTGCTGGCCGGGCGCCGGATCGCCCGGTTGCGCGAGGACCGCGTCCGCATCAGGCTGGTCGGCGTGTTCGCGTTCTTATATGCCGGCGTCACGGTGCTGGTCACCTGGCAGGCGCTGCGCGGGCAGCCGCTGACCCATCCCGACGCGCCGACCCTGGCCGCGGCGGCCGTCCTGCTGGCGCTCACCGCGATCGGCACGGCCTGGGCCTCGGCCTCGCCCGGGCGCGCCCCCGCCGCCGTCCCCGCCGGGGCGCTCTCATGAGCGAGACGCTGTTCCAGCTGGCATTTCTGGCGACGGTACCGTTCTGGGCGCTCATGATCCTGGCCCCGACCTGGCGCTGGACCCACCGGATCGCCTCGTCGCCGCTGATCGTCCTGCCCACCCTGGTCGTGTGGGCGCTGGCCATCGCGCCGAGCCTCGGCGACTTCGCGCACGAGATGCTCGGCCCGGACCTCGCCGGCGTCAAGGCGCTGCTGGCCCGCGACGACGTGGTGGCCGCGGTGTGGGCCCAGGTCATCGCGTGGGACCTGTTCATCGGCCGCTGGATCTACCTCGACAGCCGTTCGCGCGGGCGGCACCCGCTGCTGATGGCGCCGGTGCTGGTGCTCACGATCCTGCTCTCGCCGATCGGCCTTCCGCTGTACTTCGTGATCCGCCTGACCCGAAGCGACAAGAACCGCCTGACCCGCGGCGACAGGGGGTCAGCCGTGCATGACGTTCCAGCGGGCGAGGTTGTGCCGAGCGTCGACTAGCGCGTCGTGGCGGCCCTCCGCGACCGGCAGCGGAGGCCGTCCGGCGTCGTCCCACAGCTGACGGAGGTCCTTGGTGAAGCGCGGGATCTCCCGGGGCAGGGCCGGCATCGACCCCCAGAGCTGCGCCAGGGCGACGTGGTCGTAGGCGGCGTACCAGGCCCACAGCTCGATCTCGTCGGCCGCGCCGGACCGCAGCGGCTCGGTCAGGAAGTCCAGCAGGTCGGCGCGGATGCCCTCCCGCGAGCGCCACGCCTTGTCGGACGGCGACGGCAGCTTGTCCAGCACGTTGCGGCGCACCCAGGAGACGGCCCGCGAGTCGTCGAACTCGGTCGAGACCGCGTAGTACTCCCGGCCGTGCTCGTCGACCACGCCGATCGAGACGAGGTCGATCAGACGGCCGTCCTCGATGAACTCGCAGTCGTAGAAGTACCGATAGGGCGCCACCGTACCCATCCAACACCATCGGGCCCGCAGTGATCACAGCGCGTCGGCGAGTTCCGGGTACAGCCCGGTGAGCTGCGTCAGCTCCGCGTGGTCCTCGAGCCGGCCGCCGTCGGCGTGGATGCGCACCGCGGCGGCGGCCGCGTCAAGGGCCACGCCCCGGCACAGCAGGGCCGGCAGGACGGCCTCGCACTCGTCGGGCGGCACGCGGGAAGCCCGCAGGTAGGCGTCGACCAGCCCGTCGGCCGCCCGCGGCCCGCCCGCCGCGAGCACGGCGGCGGCGAGGTCGGCCAGCAGCGGGCCGGTACCGGCCGCCGACCAGCCGACGAGGCCGAGCGCGCCCGTGGCCGGGTCGAGGCGGATGTCACCCCCACCACTGCCGGTCGAGCGGGTCGGCCGCGCGCAGGGGGCGCCCGGCACCCGGTGGAGCAGGGCCACCACCCCGTCGCCCTCGGCCACCGTCAGCGCCCCGCCGGCGGCGCGCACCGGGGTCCCGGCCCTCACGCCGAACGCGTCCACGTGCTCGGCCGCGCTGAGCCCGGCCTCGAAACCGGATCTGCGGCCCATTGGCACCCATTTGCCGACGAATTGTCCGCCGTTGATTTCGACCTGCCACGTATCGCGGTCCAGCGGAATGCACGGACCGGGATTGCACTGCCGGCTTCGGCGCAGCACGATGCGAACCTGCTCGGCGGCGAGGGCGGCCACGCAGCGCATTGTCCGCCGGGCCGCGCCTGGACACGGCGAAACCGGCGGAAATGGTGGAAGATCCCACCCGCACACGGCCGGGACGAGGGTGCTCGCACCACCCCCGGCCCGGCCGGCGCCCCGCCGTGCCCCCCGCCCCCCGGCGACTTGCGCGGTGGCACTAGCCTGCCTGCGGACTCATGAACGGCGCTGTCGAGGAGCCGATGCGGGGGATGTACAGACTCCGACACGCGCGTCATGATCTGGTAGAAGTTCCGTACTGTCTTCGTGATCACCTAACGTGATCACGAGTCCGATCAACGCCGAACCGGGAGGGGTTTGACCGTGGAGGGTCGGCTGCCAGATCCCGGCGACGCACTGACCGGTGTGGAAATGTTCAGTGGTCTGGAGCCCGATGTGCGTCAGCGGGTCATCCAGGCGGCGGTGCCACGGACATACCGCAAAGGCCAGCTGCTGTTCGTCGAAAACGATCCGGGTGAGTCACTCATCGTGCTCAAGCGCGGTGCCGTGATGGTCTTCCGGACCGCACCGACCGGCGAACGCGCGGTCCTCTCCGTCATCCGGCCCCCCGACACGCTGGGCGAGGTGTCGCTGCTCGACGGCGCGGCGCGCTCGGCCTCGGCCGAGGCGATCGAGGACTGCCAGGCCCTGGCCCTGTCGCGGCACGCGTTCATCGAGCTGGTGCACGCCAACCCGCGGATCCTCGACGCCGTGATGCGCTCGCTGGGCCTGCTCATCCGGCGGCTCACCGAACAGAACGCCGACCACGTCTTCCTCGACCTGCCCGGCCGGGTCGCCAAGACGCTGGTCCGGCTGGCCGGCGAGACCAACGCGCCGATGGTCACCATCGAGCTCAACCAGAGCCAGCTCGCCGAGATGGCCGGCGGCTCGCGGCAGAGCGTCAACCAGGCGATCGGGTCGTTCGCCAGCCGCGGCTGGCTGCGCACCGAGGGCCGCCGGATCGTGGTGACCGACCTGACCGCGCTGCGCCGCCGGGCCGGCATGACCGACCGGTAGAACCCGTCTCAAACCGGCGGTTCGGGCAGGATTGCCGGGCTGTCCGGCCGGGGACCCGGGTGCCATTTCGGACACCTGGCCGCCCCGGCCGCCGCCGTGTGAGGATGGGTTCTCACAGGGCAAGGGAGTGTCGGCGATTTCCAGTCAGTGCGCACGCTGCGGCCGCCAGGCGGGCGACGGCGACCGTTTCTGTGGTGGTTGCGGGGCCGAGCTGAGCCCACCCTGCCCGACGTGCGGCCGCACGCTCGCCGCCGACGCCGCGTTCTGCACCGGCTGCGGCACGCCGCGCGCCGACACGACCGCGGCGCGCAACCTGCTGCGCACCGAGCGGGCGACCGGCCGGGCCCGGGTGCCCTCGATCCCGCCCGCCCGCAGCGAGGACCGGCGCCGGATCAGCGTGCTGTTCGTCGACCTGATCGACTTCACGCCCTACGTGGAGCGGGCCGACCCCGAGCTCGTGCGCGAGCTGCAGAAGACCTTCTTCTCCACCGCCCGCGAGGTCATCGGCCAGTACGGCGGGGTCGTGGAGAAGTACATCGGCGACGCCGTCATGGCGCTCTTCGGCGCGCCCGTGGCCACCGAGACCGACGCGGTGCGCTGCGTGCGGGCCGGCCTGGAGCTGCAGCGGGTGCTCGCCCGCTACGCCAGCACCGGCGAGGGCGAGCGCGAGCTGCGCTTCCGCGTCGGCGTGGCCACCGGGGAGGCGCTCGTCGACGTGGCCGCGGCCCGCGACGGCGGCCAGGCGATCGTCGCCGGCGACGTGGTCAACACCGCGTCCCGGCTGCAGTCGCTGGCCCCGCCCGGCGGGGTGCTGGTCTGCGGTACGACGTACGCGCTGACCAAGTCCTCCATCCGCTTCGAGCAGCAGCCGCCGGCCACGCTGCGCGGGCGCTCCACGCCGACCGAGGTCTGGCTGGCCCTGGCCCCGCTGCGGCGCAACCACCCCGACCGCGAGGCCGGCTCCACGCCGCTGGTCAACCGCACCCACGAGCTGAGCCTGCTGGTCAACGCGCTGCACCGGGGCCTGCGCGAGCGCACGCCGCAGCTGGTGACCGTGCTCGGGCACGCCGGGATCGGCAAGAGCCGGCTGGTGCACGAGCTGTTCCTGCACGCCGAGCGGCTCTTCGACGCGCCGGTGGCCTGGCGCACCGGGCGCTGCCCGCCGTTCGGGGAGAACGTCACCTACGCCGCGCTGGCCGACGTCGTCAAGGCGCAGGCCGGCATCCTCGACACCGACTCGGCCGAGACGACCCGGGAGCGGCTGGACACGGCGCTGGCCGCGATCGTCGTACCGTCGGAGGCCGAGCGGCTCGCCGACGCGCTCAGCCCGCTGGTCGGCCTGCCCGGGCCGAAGCTGGCGCCGGACGAGACCGAGTCGGCCTGGCGGCGCTTCGTCGTCGCGCTGGCCGCGCACCGCCCGACCGTCCTGGTCTTCGAGGACCTGCACTGGGCCGACGAGTCGATGGTCCGGTTCGTGGAGCGGCTGGGCGCCTCGGTGCGCGACGTGCCGCTGCTGCTGCTGTGCACGGCGCGCCCGGAGCTGCTGGAGCGCAACCCGAGCTGGGCCGGGGCCGTCGCCGGGGCCGTGACCATAACGCTGCCGCCGCTGCGCGACGCCGAGATCGCCACGATGTACGCGCACCTGCTCGGGGCGGCCACGTTCCCGTCGCAGTCGCTGAGCTCCCTGGTCGAGCTGGCCGACGGCAATCCGCTGTACGCGCTGGAGTACACCCGCATGCTCGCCGAGCAGGGCAACGTGCGCGCGACCGACGCGCTCGGGCGGGAGCTGCCGATGCCCGACAGCGTGCACGCGGTCATCGCCAACCGGGTCGACCTGCTCGAGGCCGCCGACCGCGCGGTGCTGCAGGCCGCGGCGGTGGTCGGGATGAACTTCTGGCCGGGCGCGGTCGGGGCGGCGATGAGCCGGCCCGCCGACGGCATCGAGCGCTCGCTGCGCCGGCTGGAGCAGCGGGACCTGATCCACGAGCAGGCGGCCTCGACGATGGAGGGCCAGACCGAGTACCGCTTCGGCCACGTCCTGGTCCGGGACGTGTGCTATCAGCGGCTCCCCCGCACCGAGCGGGTGGCCCGGCACGAGCTGACCGCCGCGTGGCTCGACGGCGTGGCCGCCGACCGGGACACCGACCTCGCCGAGGTCGTGGCGAACCACCGGTTCACGGCGTACGAGATCGCCCGCGGCCTGGGCCTGGACGCCCTCCGCTACACCGTGCCGGCCCGCGACGCGATGCACCGGGCGGCCCGGCGCGCCTACGCCCTGCACGCCCTGGAGGCCGCGGCCGCGCACGCCGGCAAGGCGCTCGCGCTGTGCGACCCCCGCACCGACGCGCTCGAGCGGCTGCGCATCGAGCAGCTCAACACCGAGATCGCCTTCTACGCCAACCCGGAGTCGTTCCTGGGCAGCGGCGGGGCCGACCGGCTGGTCGGGCTGGCCGAGCGGCTCTACGCGGCCGGGGACCAGGCCGGCGCGGCGCGGGCGTGGACCGTGCGGGGACAGGCCGCGTGGCTGCGCGCCGACCGCCTCGACGCGCTGTCCTGCCTGGACCGTGCGGTGGAGCTCTTCGACGAGCTGCCCGACGGGCCGCAGAAGGCCGACGCTTACGCCGAGCTGGGCCGCCTGCACATGCTGAACTTCGAGATCGAGCCGGCGGTCGCGGCGGCCAGCGCGGCCGCGGAGATCGCCGACCGGCTGGGCCTGATCGAGGTGGCCACCGGCGCCCGGATCACCATCGGCACCGCGTTGTTCCAGGCCGGCGACCGCTCGGGCCTGGTCGAGCTGCAGTCGGCCCTCGACGTCAGCCGGGAGCGGCGGCTGCTCTCGGAGCACCGGGCGCTGCGCAACGTCTCCTGGGCGCTGCTGGAGGACGGTGACTGGACGGCGGCCGCGGCACTGCTCGACGACAGCCGCAACGCCGTGCCGGGCAGCCACACGCTGGCCACCGGCTACTCCGACGTGGCCCAGTCGGCGTACTTCGCCGGGGACTGGCCCGGGTACCTGGCCGCGGCCGAGGCGATGGCCGAGACCGGCGCCGAGTGGGACCTGCAGGTACGCGGGGTGCGGGCCTGGCTGCGCACGCTGCGCGGCGAGGACGGCGACGACGACGTCGAGGACCTGGTGGCGGCGGGGCGGCGCTCCGGCTTCTACCGCCTGCAGTGGGTCGCGCTCGGCCACGGCGCCCTGTGCCGGGCCCTGGAGGGCCGCGACCGCGACGCCGAAGCGCTGATCGTCGAGCTGGCCAAGACGTGGCGCGAGGTGCGGGCGATCGCCAGCGGCGAGTGGATCGACGCGACCGCGCACGCGGCGGTGGTCTCCGGCCGGGTGGCGATGATGGCGATCCGTGACATGCTCGCCGACGTGCCGCACCGGACGCCGTGGGTCGAGGGCGCGCTGCGCACGATCACCGGGGCGATCGCGTTCGTCGACGGCGACCACGCCCGGGCCGCGGACATGCACCTGGCCGCGGCGGAGATCTACGGGGAGATCCCGAACCACTCCGCGCGCATCCTGTCGGTGGCGTGGGCGGTGCGGGCGCTGGGCCGCGCCGGCGACGCGCGCGCCGAGCCGTGCCGGGCCGAGCTCGCCGCGTTCGCCGAGCAGGCGGGAACCCCGCGCCTGCTCGCGCTGGCCGAGATCAAGCCGCCACCGGCTCCTGCGAGCTCGTAGGGGCCGGCGCGCTCTTGACCTTCTGGGCGTACATGTCGATGTACTCGCGGCCCGAGAGCGTCATGAGCTCGTACATGATCTCGTCGGTGACCGCGCGCTCGATGAACCGGTCCCCGGCCATCCCGGCGTAGCGGGAGAAGTCGAGGGCCGGGCCGAACTTGATGTGGACGCGCTTGAGATTTGGCAGCTTCTGCCCGATCGGCTGGACTTTGTCCATGTTCATCATGGCCACGGGCACCACCGGGGCGCCGGACTCCAGGGCCAGGCGGGCGACGCCGGTCTTGCCGCGGTACAGCCGGCCGTCCGGCGAGCGCGTGCCCTCGGGGTAGATCCCGAAGATCCCGCCCGCACGCAGGATGCTGAGCCCGACCTCGAGCGCGGCCCGGGCCGCCTTGCCGCCGGAGCGGTCGATGGGGATCTGGCCGGTGCCGGCCATGAACAGCTTCGTGAGCCGGCCCTTGATCCCTTTTCCGGTGAAATATTCCGCTTTCGCCGGGAACGTGACGCGCCGCCGCACGCTCAGCGGCATGAAGATGGAGTCGGCGAAGGAGAGATGGTTGCTGGCGATGATCACCGGTCCGGTGGCGGGGACGTGCTCAAGCCCCTCCACCTTCGGTCGGAAGACCAGCTTCAGCCAAGGTCCGAGGACGATGTACTTGAGGGTCCAGTAGAGCACGGCCGACCTTTCGGGATCGCGCGACAATCGGTGATGACCGTCGCAAAGAGCCTACGAAGCAGTACGGCACACCACAACGCACTCCCGGAACGACGGCCGGGCATGTCAGGATTTCGGTCAGCGGTTTTTCGCGGCGCGCCGGTCGTCGCGGTGACGGCCGCGGGGAGGGGCGAGCTGTGCCAGGGGGTGGGGCGCGGCGCGGCCGGCGGGACAACGGCCTGGTGGCGCAGGAGTACGCGGTGGTGGGCGACGTCGACCCGCGGGTCGGCGAGCATCTCCTCGAGATGCTGGCGGAGGGCGGGATCGCCGCCTACCTCCAGCCGGCCGCGGACCTGCATCCGCTGACCCGCACCACGACGCTGCCGGCACGGCCGACCGATCGGCTGTACGCCGACCGCGACCATCTCGCCACGGCGCAGGACTACCTGGCCCGGCTGACCTCGACCGTGCCCGAGCAGCACACCCCGGCCGGCGAGTCCACGGTGCCCCTGGAGGGCACGACCCCGCCGACCCAGTCGGACGAGGACGCGTTCGCGGCGATCGTGGCCGGCTTCCACACCACCGTCGACCCGACGCTCGCGGCACCCTGGCCGGCCGCCGAGGACCTGGACTCCTCCAGCACGGCCGCGCCGGACATGGACACCGAGCCGGCCCCGCGCACGTCGCTGCGGCGGCCCTCCGACGCCGTGGACCGCTCGCTGCTGGACAGCCTCGACACCTTCGGCCGCGACCTGCCGGGCGAGGACGAGGAGGAAGAGGGGTACACCCCGCCGCCCGCTCCCCCGCTGCCCCGGGTCGCGCCGGTCACGATCGTGGCGGTGCTCGCCCTGGCCGCCGGGCTGGTGCTGCTGTTCTGGCCCGACCTGCTGCCGCTGGGCTCGCAGACCACGCTCTTCCTCGGCTTCGCGGGCGTGCTGGCCGGCTTCGTGGCCCTGGTGCTGCGGCTGCGCCCCGGCGACGAGGAGGACGACGACCCGGACAATGGCGCTCGGGTCTAAACGCCCTTCCCGACCTGCTCGAGCCAGTCCACGATCGCGTCGATCGGCTCCTGCCAGCGCGCGTCGAGCATCAGGTCGTGGCCCATGCCGGGGAAGAGCAGCGGCGAGCCGCCGTAGCGCCGGGCCACCCCCTCCAGGGCGGAGCCGGCCACCACGCGGTCGTCCGGGCTGCCCACGACCAGCACCGGCGGGGCGCCGACCGGGGCCTCGGGCTGGTGCCGGGCGATGAGCTGGCGCTGGGCCCCGCCGGGGACCCGCTGGAGGCGCCGGGCGTAGGCCTGGCCCGCGTTGGCGGGCAGCGACCGGCCGAACAGCTGCTCGCGGGTCAGCGTGACCCGGCCGCCGAAGATCCCGGGCAGGGTGCCGGCCGGGTTGCGCCCGAGCAGGCCGAACGCCGTGCCGAGGCCGCCGAAGACCGGGGCGAGCAGCACGCCGGCCCGCACCGGGTAGCGCGCCATCGCCATGGCCGCGACCAGGGCGCCGGCGCCGTGGCCGACCAGAACCGCCTGGCGCGGCAGCCCGGCCGCGACCTGGGTCACGTCGTGCACGTAGTCGCGCAGGCGGGCCTGGGGCGCCGGGCCCGAGCCGCCGTGGCCGCGCAGGCTCATGGCGTACGCCGGGAACCCCCGCTGCGCCGTGTGCTCCAGCCAGTGCTCGGCGAAGGCCCAGGCGCCGTGGCCGTAGCCCGGCACGAACAGCACCGGGGGCGCGGCCGGGTCGGCCCCGCCCGGCGGCTGCGCCTCGAGCACCTCGCGGCGCACCGGCTTGGGCGGGTCCGCCCACTCGTCGGATCGCATCACCCGCGTCGTCACCGGACCGCCTCCAGCTCGTGCAACGTCTTCTCGAGCTCCTTGAGGTACACGAAGTGACTTACCTCGAACCAGTGCCGGGTCGAGTCCGTCACCTTCGCCTGGGTGTAGCGCCGATCGCCGTCGACGCGCAGCCGCGCCCAGACGGCCTGCGCGCGGTCGGGCGCGGCGTCGAGGACCCGCAGCCACTGCGCGATGAACACCGCCTGCCAGTGCGACAGCGTGAACAGCGCCGAGTCCGGCTGCAGCAGCCCGGCCACGGCGAGCGTGGGATGCGTGCGGGAGAGCATCTGCAGGGCCAGGCGGGGGCGGCCGGCGGCGTCGGCGGAGATCAGCTCCGGGGCCAGGAATTCGAACCGCGGCAGGTAGCCGGTGGCCATGACGACCAGGTCGGGGTCGATGGAGCGGCCGTCGGTGAGCACCACCTCGTGGCCGTCGAAGTGCTTCACGTCGGGCACCGCGACGATGTCGCCGTGGCCGAGGTAGTACGGCAGCTGGCTGTTGACCAGCGGGTGCATCTCGAGGATGCCGTGCTCGGGCCGGGGCAGGCCGAAGCGGGTCAGGTCGCCGACGGTCATGTTGATCGTGCGGTGCAGCAGCCACTGGCGGACCCGGGTGGGCAGCCGCATCGCGAGGATCCGGTCGTTGACCTGGTCGGCGGGGCGGCCGAGGGCGAACTTGGGGGCGTACCAGTAGCCGCGGCGGGTCGAGTGCCAGCACCGGGCCGCCTGCTGGGCCGCCTCGACGGCGATGTCGCAGCCGGAGTTGCCGGCCCCGATCACGAGTACCTTGCGGCCGCGCAGCTGGGCGGCGTCCTTGTACTGCCCGGCGTGGATGACCTTGCCGCGGTACTCGGCCAGGCCCTCGTACTCGGGCATCTTCGGCGCCCAGTTGTGCCCGTTGGCGGCGACGACGGCGTTGTAGCGCATGGTGCGCGGCGCCCCGCCCCGCGAGCCCTTCACGGTCACGTCCCAGCGCGGCGGGCCGCCGCCCGGGTCGTCGACGGGCTCGACGCGGGCGACCTCCGTGCCGAACCAGATGTGCTCGCGCAGGCCGAAGTGGTCGGCGTAGCGCTCGAAGTACTGCAGCATCTGCGAGTGGTGCGGGTAGTCCGGCCAGTCGTCCGGCATCGGGAAGTCGGGGAACTGCGTGAACGGCTTCGACGAGATCAGGTGCGTGCTGGCGTAGACCGGGCTGCGGTCGTGCCGCCAGTTCCAGCCGCCGCCGACGCCGGTCTCGCGCTCGTAGCAGTCCACCCCGAACCCGGCCTCGCGCAGGTTCTTGACGGCGGTGAGGCCGGTGCCGCCGGCGCCGATGACGCAGACGGTGTCACCGCGGTCGTACACAGGCTCGCCGTCGCGCCAGTGGGTCGCGTTCCCGGCAAGATCATCGAACCGACCGTCAGCGCTCACCGCGGCATCATCCCGGATTTATGCGTCGATTTCCAGGTCGGCGACCACCGGAAAATGATCGCTGGCGGCGCGGCTCGAGGGCGTGTCGACGACGTCGTACTGCAGCACCGTGATCCGGGGATCGACGAATATCGCGTCGAGCCGCTCCCGGGCGGCCGCGACCGGGAAGGTCGGGCGCTCGTCGGGCCCGGCCGCGTCGGTCAGCCCGTCGGCGATCATGCGCCAGGCCGCCCCGCCGGAGTTCTCGTTGAGGTCGCCGGCGAACACCAGCGGCTCGGCGACCTCCTCCATCCGGGCCTTGAGCAGCTCGGCCTGGGCCGGGCGCTCGGCCGTGTCGGTCGACAGGTGCGAGCCCGCGGCCACGAAGGTGGCCCGGCCGACGCGGCACCGCACGAAGACGGCGCCGCGCATGTGCCGGCCGGGGGTCAGCGGGTAGCGCACGTTCCACTCGGCGACCGTGCGCACCCGCAGGTTGGTCAGGATCAGGTTGCCCAGGGCCGGCAGCCCACCGCCGCCGATGACGAGCTCGAACTCGCGGGCCAGGTTCGCCGACTTCTGCCGCCACCGGAAGCGCCGCGGCGCCTCCTGCAGGATCGCGATGTCCGGCGCGGCCTCCCGCACGACCTCCGCGAGCGCGCGCCGGTCGTCCTTGAGGCCGTGCAGGTTGTACGACAGCACCCTGATCTTCGTCACCGTGTCACCTCATACGGGCCAGATCCGCGGCGCCCACCACGCCGGCCAGGTTGCCCATCAGCGCGGGGCGCACGTCCGCGACGGGGAGCCGGCCGCGCTGGGCCAGCTGCTCCTCGTAGCTGGCCCGGGCCGGCTTCAGCAGCAGGTCGCCGGCGTCGATCACGCCGCCGCCGACCACGATGACCTGCGGGTCGAGCGTCTGCACGATGTCGGCGAAGGCGACCCCGAGCCAGCGCCCGACCTGCTCGAACGCGCCGATGGCGACCGGGTCGCCCAGGCGCGCGGCGGCGGTGACGGCCGGACCCTGGATCGCGTCCGGGTCGCCGCCGGCCTCGCCGAGCAGCGTCACGGCCGCCTCCGGGCGGGCCCGCGCGTCGGCGCGGGCGAAGCGGACGAGGGCGTTCCCGCTGGTGTACTGCTCCAGGCAGCCCCGCCGCCCGCAGCCGCACGGGTGGCCGTCCGGGATCATCGTGGTGTGCCCGACCTCGCCGGCCACGCCGTTCGCGCCGCGGATGAGCCGGCCGCCGAGCACGATCCCGCTGCCGATGCCGGTGCCCACCGTGTACAGCACCATCGAGTCGTCGGCGTCGTGCGCGGCGCCGAAGCGGAACTCGGCCCAGGCCGCCACGTTGCCGTCGTTCTCCACGACGGTGGGCAGCCCGATCGCCTGCTGGATCTTGTCGCGCAGCGGCTCGTCGCGCCAGGCCAGGTTGGGCGCGAACTGCACGATCGAGCGGGTCGCGTCGACCCACCCGGCCGCGCCGATGCCCACGGCCTCCACGTCCTGCCCGGCGGCGAGGTCCTTGATCACATCGATGATGCGCTCGGCGGTCTCGTGCGGGTCCTGCGCGGGCGTGTCACGCCGAGTCTGGACGAGCACGTCGCCGGCGGTGTCGACGACACCGCCGAGCACCTTGGTTCCGCCGATGTCGACGCCGATGGTCAGCCCCATTGCGGGAAGCTCCTCTCGTTCTGGGGTCAATCCTGAGCGACGTCGCTGTCGGTGGTTGACGTTTTGTGCGTGGCGGCGTGCCACGAGTCTCCCGGCTCCTGCGCCGAGCCTCCTGGCTCTTCCGCCGGACCTCCCGGCTCTTCCGCCGAGCCTCCGGGCCCTTCCGCCGGACCTCCCCGCTCTTCCGACGCCGGGCCTCCCGGCTCTCGCGCCGGGCTGAACCCTCTCAGGAACGACGCGACCCCGGCCGCGAGGTTTCCGGCGCCGGTGGCCAGGCGCTCGGCGAGATCCGGATCGGGGTTGCGGGCGGCCGCGATGGCCTTGCACAGGGGGCACACGCAGCACTCGGCGGAGCCGGTGGCGAACCCGGCCGTGCTGTTCGCGGCCATGGACAGGGCGGCCAGGGCGGCGGCGACCAGGCGCTCGGCCTCCTCGCGCGGCTCTCTCACGCCGTCACCTCCGCAAGCTCCGGACCGCTCACGAGCCCTCGACCCGGCGCTTGAGCTCCTTGAGCGCGGTGTCCATGATCATCTTCTCGGCCTTGCGCTTGAACATGCCGAGCATCCCGATCGCCAGTTCCACCGAAAGCGAGTAGGTCACCGTGGAGGTGCCGTCCGGCGAGGCGGCGATGTCGTACGAGCCTTCCTGCTGCTTCTGCATCTTCGACGGCGCGGTGAGGCTCCACTCGATCCGGCTCAGGTCCTCGGCGTACTCGTACCGCAACGTGTACTCGTCGGACACCGGGCCCGAGTCGAGCACGAAATGGACCTGGCTGGCGTACCCGTCCTCGTACTCCTCAACCACCTCGGCCGACTTCACCGCGGCCACCCACTCCGGGTAGCGGGCGAAATCGGCGATGACCGCGGCGACCCGATCCGGGGGCGCGTCAATGACGATCGACTGGGTCGAAGTGTCGGCCATGCGTGGCAGGCTACCTCTGCCACGGTGGGTGTGGGGCGTCGGCTCGCCTGGGGGGCTGTGCGACCTGTTACGCCGACAGGTAGGTTCCCGATACAGCAACAGAGTGGAAATGGAGCCGGACGTGCGCGAGTTCTCCGTCCCCGCCGCGGTCACCGTCGCCGAGACGGCCACGCTGACCGACCCGGTCTGGGACAACGCCGCCGTGGCCCCGGCCTCGGTGCAGTTCGAACGCCGGGTCGACGGAGCCTGGCTGCCCGTGACCTGCGCGGAGTTCCTCGACCAGGTCGTCGCGCTGGCGCGCGGGCTCCTGGCCGCCGGCATCGAGCCGGGCGAGCGCGTCGCCCTCATGAGCAAGACGCGCTACGAGTGGACCCTCATCGACTACGCGATCTGGACCTGCGGCGCGGTGACCGTGCCGATCTATGAAACCTCCAGCCCCGAGCAGGTGGCCTGGATCCTCGAGGACTCCGGCGCGGTCGCCTGCTTCGTGGAGACCGACGCCCACCGCGACGCCGTCGCCCAGGTGCGCGAGCGGACGCCGGGCCTGGCCCACGTGTGGCAGATCGACGGCGCCCCGGGCGCGGTCGAGCAGCTCGTCGGCGACGGCGCGGCCGTGCCCCGCGAGGACGTCGACCGGCGGCGCACCGCGACCAAGGCCGACGACCTGGCGACGATCATCTACACCAGCGGTACGACCGGCCGCCCCAAGGGCTGCATGATCACGCACCGCAACATGCTCTCCGACATCGTCAACGCGGTCCCGGAGCTGCGCTCGCTGTTCAACGAGGGCGCCCGCACGCTGCTCTTCCTGCCCCTCGCGCACTCGTTCGCGCGGCTCATCCAGATCGGCGTGGTCCAGGCCCGGGCCACCATGGGGCACACGGCCGACACCAAGAACCTGGCCGACATGCTGAAAAGCTTCAAGCCGACGTTTGTACTCTCTGTGCCGCGCGTGTTCGAGAAGGTCTACAACACCGCCAAGCAGCGCGCCCAGGCCGACGGCAAGGGCAAGATCTTCGAGCGGGCCGAGCGCGTGGCGATCGACTACAGCGCCGCGCCGTCGCCCGGGCTGCTGCTCAAGGCCCAGCACGCGCTGTTCGACCGGCTCGTCTACGGCAAGCTGCGCGCCGCGCTCGGCGGGCAGTGCACGCGGGCCATCTCCGGCGGCGCCCCGCTCGGCGAGCGGCTCGCGCACTTCTACCGCGGCATCGGGGTCACGATCTACGAGGGGTACGGGCTGACCGAGACCTCCCCGGCGACGAACGCCAACCGCGACAACGGCGTGCGGATCGGCACCGTCGGGCGGCCGCTGCCCGGCGTGACGATCCGCATCGACGACGACGGCGAGATCCTCGTGCAGGGCGACATCGTCTTCAAGGGGTACTGGAACAACCCCGACGCCACCGCCGAGACGATCGACGCCGACGGCTGGTTCCACACCGGCGACCTGGGCGAGCTCGACGACGACGGCTTCCTGCGCATCACCGGGCGCAAGAAGGAGATCATCGTCACCGCCGGCGGCAAGAACGTCGCCCCGGCCGTGCTCGAGGACCGGGTCCGGGCCCACGCGCTGATCAGCCAGTGCATGGTCATCGGCGACCGGCAGCCGTTCATCGCCGCGCTGGTCACCATCGACCCCGACGCGCTGCCGGTCTGGAAGCGCGACAACGGCAAGCCCGAGGACGCGTCGATGGAGAGCCTGGTCGACGACCAGCAGCTGCGCGCGGAGGTCCAGAAGGCGATCGACGAGGCCAACCAGGCCGTGTCGAAGGCCGAGGGCATCAAGGTCTTCCGAATCCTGCCCCGCGACTTCACCGAGGCGACCGGCGAGCTCACTCCGTCGTTGAAGGTGAAGCGGAACATCGTGCTGAAGGAGTACGCCGGCGACATCGCCGCCATCTACGAGCGCTGACCTTTCGCCTTTGGAGGACGCAGTTGACCGACCAGCCCGCGGTGGCCGCCCGCCCGGCCGCCCCCGCCGCCCGGGCCGGGGCCACCGCCGAGCGCGCCGGCACGCCCGCGAGCCAGGCGCGGCGGGCGATCGTGGTCGTGCGGGTGCTGCTGCTGGCCCTCGTCGCCGTGCTGCTGCTCTCCGACGGCGTGCGCGCCGCGGAGCTGCTCTGGCTCGTGCTGCTGCTGGCGGCCGCGGTCATCGCCACCGTCGCGCCCGACTCCCACGAGGTCGCGCGGCTCGGGCGGACGGCCGAGGTGCTCATCACCGCGTTCGCCGCGTCCACGCTCAACGACGACGCCAGAGCGCTGCTGCTGTACCTGCCGGTGCCGATCGTCGCCGCCGCGCTGTCCGAGGGCCGCCGCCTCGCCGCGGCGTACCTGGTCGCGGCGGCCGCGCTGCTCGTCGTCGGCGGGGCCGTCGAGGGGCGGCTCGACGAGCGCGAGTACCTGGCCGCGGGCGGCACCTGGCTCGTCATCGCCGGGGTCGCGGCGTTCCAGGTCACGCTCCTGCAGCGGGTACTGCTGGCCCGCCGTCCCGAGGAGACGCCGCAGCCCTACGCCGAGGCCACGCGCCTGCTGACCCAGCTGCGCAGCGTCGCCCGGCAGCTGCCCGGGGCCACGCTCGACCCGGGCGGCCTGGCCGAGCACCTGCTCGACGAGGTCCGCGCGACGGTCCCCTCGACGCGCGGGGCGGTGCTGTCCGGCAGCGGCGGCGGCCGGCTCGTCGTGCTGGCCCAGGCCGGCGTCGAGCGGCTCGACTGGGAGACGGCGCTGGACACCGAGAGCGCCGTCGCCGACGCGTGGGCCACCCAGCAGCCCGTCGTCTCCGGCCGCTCGCAGGCCCGATCGGTCGCGCGCGGGCAGAGCATCTCCTCGATGGCGGTGCCGCTCATCGCCGGGGTGCGCACCGTCGGGCTGATCGTGCTCGAGACCGACACCCCCGGGTCGTACCCGCCCGCCCTGGTCACCAAGGTCCGGTCGGCGACCGGCCCGGCGGCGCTGCGGCTCGAGGCGGCCCTGCTCTTCGACGAGGTCCGCTCGCTGGCCACCACCGAGGAGCGGCAGCGGCTGGCCCGCGAGATCCACGACGGGGTGGCGCAGGAGCTCGTCATGGTGGGGTACGGCATCGACAACGCGGTCGCGGCCCTGCCCAACGTCGAGGCGGCCGAGGAGGAGCTGCGGGTGCTGCGGGCCGAGGTCACCCGCGTGATCACGGAGCTGCGGCTGTCGCTGTTCGAGCTGCGCAGCGAGGTCGACCGCTACGGCGGCCTCACCGCGGCGATCTCCGACTACGCGCGGACCGTCGGCGCCTCGGCCGGGCTGCGGGTGCACCTCTCGCTCGACGAGACCACCGCCCGGCTGCCCGCCGCGGTCGAGGCCGAACTGCTGCGAATTGCCCAGGAGGCCATCACCAACGCGCGGAAACATGCGGGCGCGGAGAATCTTTGGGTAACGTGCGCGGTCGATCCACCGTTCGCACAGGTAGAAATATCCGACGATGGCAGCGGCATCGGTGAGAACCGTCCGGACGGGCACTATGGTCTTGCGATCATGGCCGAGAGGGCGGAACGTATCCGGGGCCGGTTGGAGATCACGCCACGTGTGCCGAATGGGACCACAGTGGCGGTTGTGCTCGGAACCGCACCGCGTGCGCGGTAGCGTGAAGGCACCCAGAGGGAGAGAGCACCGGGAATGTCTACTACCGCGACGCCGACGACCCGCACGAAAGTGTTGCTCGTCGACGACCACGATCTGATTCGCCGAGGCCTGCGCCACGCGTTCGAGCGCGACCGCCAGTTCGAGGTGGTGGGCGAGGCCGCGACGGCCGCCGAGGCGATCCGTCAGGCCGGCGCGCTCCAGCCCGACGTCGTGATCATGGACCTCCGGCTGCCCGACGGCAGCGGGCTGGAGGCCACCCGCGCCCTGCGCAAGACCAGCAACACCATGGGCATCGTCGTGCTGACCATGTACGCCGGCGACGACCAGCTCTTCGGCGCGCTCGAGGCCGGGGCCTCGGCGTTCGTGCCGAAGACGGCCCCCGCCGACGAGGTCGTGGCGGCCGCCCGGCACGCCGCCTCGGCGCCCAGCGCATTCACCGCGGCCGACCTGGCCGAGGCGATGAAGCGCCGGTTGGCCCCGAGCGGCCCGCAGCTGTCCCCCCGCGAAGGTCAGGTCCTGCGGCTGCTGGCCGACGGCATGAGCGTGGCCGGCATCGCCAAGCAGCTGTTCGTCTCCGAGTCCACCGCGAAGACCCACATCTCCAAGCTCTACGAGAAGCTCGGCGCCGCCAACCGGGCCCAGGCCCTCATGACCGCGCTGCGTCTCGGCCTGCTCGAAGCGCCCGACGCCCCCAGTTTCTGACGCGTTCTCGTTCTACCCCCGAAATCGCGCGGACGGCCGGCTCCCGATACCCCCGGCAGCCGGCCGCGCCATTCCCGGAATGCCGGGGCCGTTTCGCCGAAAGCCATCCCCCGAACGGTTGCTCCCGGGAAAAGAGCGGCTTTCCGCGCGCGTTTTCTTATTGCGGTGACAGCAGCGCCTGCAAGCGGGCCGCCTGCGTCTCCCAGCGCCACTCGGACTCGACCCACGCGCGCCCGGCCGCGCCCATCCGGGCGGCGAGCGCACGATCGCGCAACAACGTGACGAGCCGGTCGGCCACCGCGTCCACGTCACGGCCCGGGACCACGAAACCCGTCTCGCCCTCCCGCACCGCGTTCGGGGCGCCGCCGGAGTCGCCGGCGAGCACCGGCAGGCCCGTCGCCGAGGCCTCGAGGTACACGATCCCCAGCCCTTCGACGTCGAGCCCGCGCCGCCGGGTCCGGCAGGGCATCGCGAACACGTCACCGGCCGCGTAGTGCGCGGGCAGCTCGGCCCACGCGACCGCCCCGGTGAAGACCACGTGCTCGCCCACGCCCTGCTCGCGCGCCAGCCGCTCGAGCGTCGCGCGGTACGGCCCGCCGCTCACCACCAGCAGCGCCGCGTCCGGCACGGCCCGGCGGATGTGCGGCAGCGCCCGGATGAGCACGTCCTGCCCCTTGCGCGGCACGAGCCGGGACACGCACACGATCACCGGACGGCCGGCCAGCCCGTACCGCTGCCGGATCTCGGCCCCGTCGACCTCCGGCGAGTAGGCGTCCACGTCGACGCCGGGCGCGAGCTGCTGCAGCTGCGTAAGCTCGCCGATCGCGCGGGCGAGCCGCACCCGGAAGTACTCCCCCAGGTACGTGACCACCTCCGTCCCCCGCGCGATGCGCCGCAGCAGGGCGCGCGCCCCCGGCAGCGCCGCCCATCCGGCCTCGTGCCCGTGCGTGATCGCCACCGCCCGCTCGATCCCGGCGCGGCGGCGCAGCCCGTCGGCGAGCAGCCCGAGCGGGGCCGCGGCGCCGAACCAGACCCGGTCGCAGCCGCGGGCGCGCGCGATCTCGGCGGCGCGCCGGGCCACCCGCGGGGTCGGCAGCAGCATGCCGGTGGACTCGCGGACGACCTCGAAGGGCTGCTCGGCGTCGAACTTCTCGGCGCCCGCATACGTGGAGGCGTAGACGACGACCTCGTCGCGCGGCTGGCGGACGGCGAGGTTGTGCACGAACTGCTGAATGCCGCCCGGCCGGGGCGGGAAGTCGTTCGTGATCAGCAGTGAGGTCGCCACCCGCCGACCTTAGCCGTCCGGCCGTGCTCCTGAGTGGCGGTACCTAGCGCGAATGGGTACCGCGACTCAGGACCGCGGGCCGGCCCGGACGGCAGATTCTTGGCATGCCGCACACGCTCACTGACGGGGACGCCGCGGCCGCGCGGCGACGGGACGTGTTGTACCGCGGGGTCACGCGGGCGCTGGCGGTCGCGCTGGTGCCTGTCGCGTGGCTGGTCGCCGCTCGCCGGCCCGGGCTTCTTTCCGTGCCCGCGCTGTTTTCCGGACCCGCGCGTTTTGTCGGGTCGGCGCGCGGGCGCGGTCTCGGGCCCGCGCGGCACGTCGCTTGTCAGTGGGCGCTGGCGGCGCGCTTCCCGGCCGAGGATCTGGCCGGGCTTACGGGGGCGACCCGGGTCGCGTTCGAGGCGGCCCGGGCCGAGGCGCTGTGGCGGCACGGCGAGCTGATCGGCCTCACGTCGGGCTATCGCCACCCGCTGGAGCAGGCCCGGCTCTTCGCCGCGGCGGTCGACCGCGACGGTTCGGTGGCCGCGGCCTGGCGCCGGGTGCTGCCCCCGCACGCGTCGCGGCACGTGGCCGGGACCGCCCTGGACGTGCGGCCGACCGAGGGCGCGCGGTGGCTGGAGCGGCACGGGTACCGCCACGGGCTCTACCGGACCTACGACAACGAGTGGTGGCACTTCGAGTACCGGCCGGACGGGCGGCCCGTGCGCCTTCCCCACCCCGGCGTGCCCGCGCCCCGCCTGTGCACGACCGCGGCGCATCGGCGATGATCTCTGCGATGTCCACGCTTCCCGCCCCCGTCCGCCGCGCCGCCCCGCTGGTGGGCGGCCTCAGCGGCGCCCTGCTGCTCGTGGTCGCGTCGTCCGCGCAGCGCACGCTCGACGGCGGGCCGAACAACCTGGTGATGTACCTGGCGCTGCAGGCCGCTCCCCGCGACGCGCTCGACACCGCGTTCGAGCTGGGCCCGATCGTCGTCATCGTGACCGCGCTCGTACTGCTGCGCTGGTGGCCGGCGCTCATGGCGGGGGCGGGGCTGCTGGCGGTACCGCTGCTGCTGCCGCCGGAACTGGCGTCGGAGCTGCCGCTGTCGGCGGGCGTGCTGACCCGGTGCAGCCAGCCGCTGGCGCTCGTCGCGATGCTCGCGGCCGCGCAGGCGATGCTCCGCCGCGGCGAAACGGGCCGCGGCACGCTTGTCGCGGGGCTGGCCGTCGGCACGTCGCTGCTGGGCATGGCGATCACCGACACTCACTGGCAGTTCCTGGGCACCGTGCGGCCCTGGCTCAACGGCCCGGTCGCGCTCGGCATCGCCGGAGCGGCGACGACGGCGGCCCTGCTGGGCGGCCGCGACCCCGACGCGTGGCCGGACGGCGCGCCGCACGAGGGCTGGTCCCGGCTGCGCCCCGTCCTGGCCGGCGGCCTGGCGCTGGCCCTCGCCTTCCCGCTCGGCCTGCTCACGCCGGAGCGCCTGGCCATGCTGCTGGGCGTGTCGCAGAGCGCGATGTTCCGGCACGGGTACGTTGCCGGCGCGGTCATCGGCACGATCACGCTGGTCGTCGTGGCCGGCCTGGCGGCGATGGCCGGCCCGTGGTCGTTGGGCGGCGCCCTGACCGCGGCGGTCGCGCAGGTCGGCATGGTCGCGCCGCTGATCCTGGCGATGGGCGCGCTGCAGTACACCGCGCTGCCCATCTTCGCCGTGCTGGCCGGCGTCGCGGCCGGGGCGGCCCTGGCCTGGACCCGCCTGCGCGTGCCGCTGACCGTCGCCGTCACGGTGGCCGCCGCGACGGCGCTGTTCATCGCGTACGCGGCCACGACCGGCAACCCCGAGAGGCTCGTCCAGCAGCAGAGCGTGATCCCGGGCATCCTGATCGCCGTCCTGATCACCGCCGCAGCGACGGCAACCGTCGGCACCGTAGCTCCGGCCCTGGCCCCGTCGGGCGCCGTGCCCGCGGCCCTGGGCCCGCTCGCGATCGTCCTGGCCCTGGGCGGCCGCGAGGCGGTCCTGGCCACCTACCTGCGCGACGGCCTGCCCCAGTCCTCGTACTTCAACCCGGTCTACCACATCACCACATCGGCCGTCCTGCTCCTCGTAGCCGCCGCCGGCGTGGGCGGCCTCGGCTTCGCCCAGCAGTGGGCGGCCCGCCGAGCCGACCGCCGCCGCGCAGAACAGATCCGCCAAGAGGCCGCCGAGGCCGAACGCAACCGCCTGGCCCGCCCCATCCACGACGGCGTCCTGCAGGTACTGGCCCTCATGCAACGCCACGGCGCCGAACTGGGCGGCCAGGGCGCGCAGCTGGCCACCTTGGCCGGCGAGCAGGAGCAGGCCCTGCGCAACCTCCTGTCGGGCAACCCGGTGGCCCCACCCGCGAACCGCCTGGACCTGCGAGCCATCCTGACGACCCTCGCCTCCCCCACGGTCGACGTGGCCGCGCCCGCGAATCCGGTACTCCTGACGGCCACCGCCTCCACCGAACTCACGGCCGCGGTGCAGGCCGCCCTGGACAACGTGCACCGCCACGCGGGCCCGACGGCCCACGCGTGGGTCCTCCTGGAGGACGAGGGCGACGCGGTACGCGTAACCGTCCGCGACGACGGCGTGGGCTTCACCCCGGACCGCCTGACGGAGGCCACGTACGCGGGCCGCTTGGGGGTGGCCCAGTCCATGCGCGGGCGGATCGCGGACCTGGGCGGAACGACGGAGATTTACAGCCACCCGGGAAGGGGCACAGAGGTCGAGTTCTACGTACCGCGAAACCGCACCACACCGGCGTGACTCCTCCCGCCGTGCCGCTCGACACCCCGACGTGGACGGCTGTTGCCCTCGTCTGGTCCGAACTGACGTAGTCGGCCCGAACCCCCTCCACGCCGCGACCTCGTGCACGGCCCGCGGCACCACCTCGTAACGCAGCCATGCACTCCGCCGCCGACTTAGCGGGCCGGGACGCACAGGCTCTCCTGGTGGGCCCGGCCCGGCTCGTGACGCAGCGCGGGTGGCGAACACGGGTTCGCGAGCGGCGGGCGCCCGGCGCTGTGGCGGAACCGAGGCAAGTCGACGACGTGGCGGGTCGGGCGAGCTGGATGCGCACGGAGCAGACGACGACGGTGTGGGCGTAGCCAGCGGGAGTCAACGCGGACGGGGGCGGCGGCGCGGCGGGCGAGGCCACGCGCCGCGGGACGAAACCATGCGGCGCGGCGCCGGGCGAGACGAAACCATGCGGCGCCGGCGCGGCGCGGCGCGGCGTGGGGCGGCGCGGTGCGGTGCGGTGCGGGGCGGGACGGCGCGATGCGAGACGGGACGAGACGACGCGGCGCGGGGCGGGACGGCGCGGGGCGGGACGGCGCGGGGCGAGACGGCGCGGGGCGAGACGAAACCATGCGACGCGACGCGACGCGGGACAGGACGGCCCGGGGCGAGACGAAACCATGCGATGCGACGCGACGCGGGACAGGACGGCCCGGGGCGAGACGAAACCATGCGGTGCGGTGCGGTGCGGCGCGGGGCAGGGCGAGACGACGCGACGCGGCGCGGCGCGGCGCGGCGCGGCGCGGGACGGGGCAACCCCTCCGCGCAGGGCGGGCGTGACGGCGTAGGGCGGGCGCGGCACGGCGAGACTATGCGGCGCGGCGCAGGGTGGCGGGGGCGAGGCGACGCGGGAAGACGGGGTCAGGGCGCGGAGCGACGCAGCGCAGGGCGGGCGCGGCGGCACAGAAACGTGGCGCGTGGCGAGGCGGAGCGGCGCAGGGCGAGGCGACGCGAGGGCGGAGCGAGACGCGGGCGACGCGGCGCAGGGCGGCGTGGTGCGAGGCGGCGCCGTGGGCGGAACGAGGCGCGGACGCGGGGCGAAGCGTCGCGGCGGCGGGCGGCAGGGGCGGAGCAAGACGTGTGCGCAGGGCAGTAAGAGGTCGGGCGCCGCGACGGCGCGGCGGCGAGGCCCGGGCAGGCCAGAGCGATCCGGGGCCGAGGCGGGGCGAAGCGGGGCGGCGTGACGGCGGGCGGCGCAGTGATAAGGCGAGGCGCTGCGGCGTAGGCAGCGCGACGGCGAAGGACTGGCGCGGAGCGGGCGGGCGGAACGCGGACAGAGCATTCAGAGCAGAGGGCGGGGGCCGAGACGCGGGCGACGCGGCGCAGGGAGGCGCGGGGCGAGGCGGAACGAGATGCAGGCGAAGGGCGACGCGGGGCGAGATGCGGGCGCGAGGCGGCGAGAGGCGGAACGGCCTGACCCAACACAGTGGCGAGGCGCAGGCAGAGGCGATGCGCGGTCGAGGCAGGCAGGGCGACGGCGCAAGGACAGGAGACGGGGCGCCGCGCGGCCGCGCAGGTCGGCCTCGGCGGCGTAGGGCGGCGCGAAGCAGGCGGGGCGGAGCGCCCGGACAGACCGGACAGAGCAGAGCAGCGCGGGCAGAAGCGGAGCCGGGCAGAGCTGGAAGCGGGCAGCGCAGCGCAGAGCGGGCAGCGCAGAGCGGGCAGCGCAGAGCGGGCAGCGCAGAGCGGGCAGCGCAGAGCGGGCAGCGCAGAGCGGGCAGCGCAGAGCGGGCAGCGCAGAGCG
>NZ_JBEZDS010000014.1:123532-151051 GCF_040648435.1 Dactylosporangium sp. NPDC049140
GCGGAGCCGGGCAGTGCAGGGCGAAGCCGGAGCGGGCAGAGCAGCGTGGAGCCGGGCAGAGCGGAGCCGAGCAGAGCGGAGCCGAGCAGAGCGGAGCCGAGCAGAGCGGAGCCGAGCAGAGCGGGCCGAAGCGGGCAGGGCGGAGCCGAGCGGGGCCGCTACTCGTGGGTGCGGGCCCACGCGCGCGAAGCGGCCATGCGCTCGACGGCCGTCGGGTGGGTGCCGAACAGGAACTGTTCCAGGGTGTTGGGGTCCGGGTCGCCCAGGTTGACCAGGGACAGGCGGCCCTGCATGGCCTCGAACTCGGACGGGTTCGCGGTCAGGCCCAAGGCGTGTTCGTCCGCGCGGGCCTCGATGCGGCGGGACACGAAGGCCTGGGCCGGGCCCGCGAACAGGCTCGCGACCGTGGCCAGGGCCAGCAGCAGGGCCAGGGCGCGGGGCTCGGCTATCGAGTCGACGCGGGCCAGGCGGAGCAGGGCCGACCACGAGCCGATCAGGTACAGCGCGCACACGGCCGCCGCGGCCCCCAGTGCGCCCAGCAGGGTGCCCGTCAGCACGTCATTGTCCTTGGCGTGGCCGAGCTCGTGGGCGACGACGGACTCGATCTCGGCGGGCGGGGCCTGGTCGATCAGGGTGTCGTACACGACGATGCGGCGGGTCGGGCCGAGCCCGGACACGTACGCGTTCACCGCCCGCGTGCGCCGCGACGCGTCCGCCACCAGCACGTCGCGGACCGGTACGCCGTCGCGCGCGGCCAGGGCCAGCAGGCTGGTGCGCAGCTCGCCGTCGGGCATCGGCGTGAACTTGTTGAAGACCGGCTCGACGAGGACCGGGAAGACGAACGTGAGCAGCACCGTGAGGACAGCGGCGCCGGCCGCCCCCCACGCCCACCACCACCGCGGGGCGAAGTGGGTGACGGTGTAGAAGCCGACGAGGACGATCGCGCCGATGACGGCGCCGACGGCGTAGCCCTTGAGCAGGTCGACGGTCCAGCCGCCCCAGCCCTGCGTGGACAGGCCGTAGCGGCGCAGGATCGACTGGCGCCAGGCGGACAGGGGCAGCGCGACCACCTCGCCGACGAGGGTGACGACGAGCCCGCCGAGCAGGGCGCGGGCCAGCCAGTGCCCCCCGAAGGGGCGCCCGGCCTGCTCCACGAGCCAGGCGCCGGCCGGGGTCAGGCCCAGCAGCAGCGCCACGATCAGGCCGAGGACGATCGAGATGTACATCCCCGGGCGCAACGCCGCGTGGAAGGCGCGGCCCTGGGCGACCGCGTCGCGTGGCAGCGTGTCGAGCGCGGCGAGCTGGTCGGCGCGCGGTGCGGGCGGCGCCGACCACGGCACCCGCAGCAGCGCGACGACGGCCGCCGCGATGAGCAGCACGACGAGCGTGATCGCGGCCCAGAGACGAGGCGTCATCGCGTCAGCCTATGCGGCACGCCCGCGCCGGCGGCGGGGTGAGGGGACGGGGGTCACGGGGATAGCCTCGAAGTGGGTGGGCTCCAGCACGGTGACCTCGAACCCGGCGAGCTCGAAGACCTCGATGGCCTGCACCTCCTCGGCACCGAGCTGGTGAAACGCGGGCGGGGTGTCGAGCAGCAGGGTCACCACGCAACTCCTGCAGGCGTTGCCCCGCACCGAACAGCTTTCGCAGTCGACGAGCATCGCTCTCCTCCAATACCGACGCATCGGTGAACCCGATAGCACGAACGGTAGCGAGGGGGTACGACAAAAAATGCAAACGCCCAGGTCAGGACCGCGAAAGCCGCTTCAGGAGCGTGTCGGACGACAAGGGATAGGCACCATGACGGCGTACACCATCGATGACCTCCTTGTCCGAGGAGATCACCACGATCGGGCGCCCCGCGGGCTCGGCCCGGACCAGGCGGCGGATGAGCTCGTCGGCGGTCTCGCCCTTGTGGGAGAACAGCACGCGCACCCCGCGCGGGGCCGGCGGCAGGCCGTGGACCCGCTCCGCGCCGTCGAACACCACGGTGACCTCGGCCCGCGTCTGCGCGGCGAGCCCGCCGACCCCGGCGATGAGCCGGTTGCGCTGCTGCTCGAGGGAGATCTCCGCGTAACCCTTCTTGGTCACGTTGTACCCGTCGACGATCATGTGCGCCTTGGGGAGACTGAGCAGCTGGTCGAGGCGGGCCGGGTCGTCGGCGTCGAGGGCGCGCGCGGACGCGGTGACGCCCTCGGGCCGATCGGCGGCGACGTCGGCGACGAAGTCGGCCGGCAGCTTGTCGGTCGGGTCGAGGGCCAGCTCGCGGCGCAGCCCGACGGCGGCCTGCCCGATCGTCTCCAGCAGCAGCCACAGCCGGGCGTCGTCGACCGCCCGGGCGTCCTTGGCGCTCTGCCGCTGCGCACCGGCGGCGGTCTCGGCCTCGGCGAGGCGGGCCCGCAGGCGCCGCACTTCGGCGTCGTGGTCCGCGTTGACCTTGCCCGCCCGGCCCTTCTCGGCCGCGAGCATGTCGGTCGCCTTGCGCTCCTTGGCCTGCGACTCGCGCAGCGACTTGCCCAGCCCGCGGACCTCCTCACGCAGGCCGGCGGCCTCGTCGCGGAGCCGGGCGAGCTCGTCGCGCAGCTTGTCGGCCTCGACGCGGGCGACCGCGCGGTCGTGTTCGGCGCGCGCGAGGCGCTGCTCGACGTCGCGGACCCGCTCGGAGGCGACGGCCCCCTCGGCCTCGGCCCGCACCGTCTCGGTGGCGTCGCCGACGAGCGTGCGCCAGCCGTCGGGCCGCGCCAGGTACGCCAGCGCCGCCACCTCCACCGGGTCGGCCGCGGCCGGCGCGACCCCCTCGAGCACGGCCGAGCCCAGGTCACCGGCGTCGTTGACGACCCTGGTGGCCAGGCGCTGGCGCAGCAGCGGGTCGCCGGAGAGCTGCAGGGCGATGACCGGGCCGCCCAGGCGGGCGCGGCGGTTGGGGGCGAACTTGGCCACCCGCCGCAGCGGCATGGGCAGCTCTTCCATCGGCAAGCCGGTCATGGCCGCCGCGGCCAGGGAGATCACGCGCTGGCGCACGACCTCGGGCAGCACCGGTTCCTGGTCGTCCTCGACGGCCTGCGCAGACGGCAGCGCGACCTCGGGCTCGAGGTCGTCGGGAGCGTCGTACGCAGACATCACTCCAGTGTCGCATTGTCGACCACATTCGCCCGGGATGGAGTCCAGGACCGCAGCCGTACCTCGAACGGCTAAAAGCTGACATATCCTTATTTCACCCGGTCAAGTGAACGTTTTGGAGGCGGGGATGGCGGCACCGGTACCCAGCAACGAGGCGGACCGGATTTCCGCCCTGCACTCGATGGCTGTCCTGGACACGCCACCGGAGACCGATTTCGACGACATCGTCCGGATCGCGAGCGAAGTCTGCGGCGCCCCGATCTCGCTGGTCACGCTGGTGGACGCCGAGCGGCAGTGGTTCAAGGCCAAGGTCGGCGACCTGGAGCTGGACGAGTCGCCCCGCGAGGTGGCGTTCTGCGCCCACGCGATCATGGGCCGCGACCTCATGGTGGTGCCCGACACGACAGCCGACGTCCGATTTGCGGACAACCCCTTCGTCACCCCGAACGACGGCATCCGCTTCTACGCGGGCGCGCCGCTGCTCACCACCGAAGGGGCGGCCCTGGGCACCCTCTGCGTCGTCGACCACAATCCGCACCGGCTGAACCTCGACCAGATGAAGGCGCTGCGGGCCCTGGCCAGGCAGGTCACGGAGCTGCTCGAGCTGCGTCGACTCGTGGTGGCCGACGAACTGCGCCCCCGGCCCGAGCCCCGGTCGGTGGACCTCGCCTACCTGACCGAAGCCCGGATCCGGGAACTGCGCGCGATCGCGGATGCGCGAAACATCGCCATCACGCTGGGGTTGGCAGACGCCGCATTGGTACACGCTGATCCCGCCAAACTCGCCCGCGCCCTCGACTACGTCATTTTCGGCGCCCTCAAGCTGGCCCCGGCCGGCGGACGGGTCGCGGTGCGCGTGCTCAGCTCACCCGTGCCCGCGATCGAGATCGGCCACGCCGGCGGCAGCATCCGGCCCGAGTGGCAGCTGGACCTCGACGGGCGGCGCAAGGCCGACGAGCCCGTGCCCCGTGCCGTGGCCGAGATCCTGCGCGCGCACGGGGCCACCGTGGCCGACACATCGGCCATCGTCGGCTCCCCCGACGTGCGGCTTGAGCTGCGCTTTCCTCCTCACTAGCAATTTTTGTCACACCCTGGTCGTACTGTGCGCTCGTGCCCCACTACCACCAGGAAACGTTCGACGCCCTATTCGACGACCCCCGCGCCGCCACACTGTTCTCCACCACGTTCGTCGTGGTCGACCTGGAGACCACGGGCGGCGCGCCGGACGGCGGCGGCATCACCGAGATCGGTGCGGTGAAGGTCCGCGGCGGCGAGATCCTGGGCGAGTTCGGCACACTGGTCAACCCGGAGGAGCGGGTGCCGGCCTTCATCACGGTGCTCACCGGCATCACCGAGATGATGCTGCTGGAGGCGCCGAAGCTGGAGACGGTGCTGCCGAGTTTCCTCGAGTTCGCCCAGGGCTCGGTGTGGGTCGCGCACAACGCCCCCTACGACACCGGGTTCCTCAAGGCGGCCTGCGCCAAGCACGGGTACGCCTGGCCCAAACCGATCGTCCTCGACACCGCCGCGATCGCCCGGCGCGCGATGGTCGCCGACGAGGTGCCCAACCACCGGCTGTCCACACTCGCACGGCATTTCCGGGCCGCGACCCAGCCGGTCCACCGGGCGCTCGACGACGCCCGCGCCACCGTCGACGTGCTTCACGGCCTGTTCGCCCGGCTCGGCAGCCTCAAGGTGCACACCATCGGCGACGTGATCGAGTTCGTCAAGGCCGTCAGCCCGGCCCAGCGGCGCAAGAAACACCTGGCCGAGGGGCTGCCCGACGCCCCGGGGGTCTACGTGTTCCGCGGGCTCAAGGACCGGCCGCTGTACATCGGGACGAGCTCCTCCATCGCCACCCGCGTGCGCAGCTACTTCACGGCGGCCGAGAAACGCGCGCGGATCGACGAGATGATCAACGCAGCCGAGCGCGTCGAGGCCATCCCGTGCGCACACTCGCTGGAGGCCGAGGTGCGCGAGCTGCGGCTGATCGCGGCGCACAAACCGCCGTACAACCGGCGCTCGAAGTTTCCGGAGCGCGTGGTGTGGCTGAAGCTCACCGCGGAGGCCTACCCGCGGCTGTCGCTCGTGCGGGAGGTGCAGGGCGACGGCGCGGCCTACCTCGGCCCCTTCGGCTCCCGGCGATACGCCGAGCTGGCGGCGGCCGGCCTCTACGACGCGCTGCCGATCCGCCAGTGCACCCACAAGCTGTCGCTGCGCACCAAGACCCCGGCCTGCGCCCTGGCCGAGCTGGGCCGCTGCCCGGCACCGTGCGAGCACCGCATCTCGGCCGAGGACTACGAGACGGCGGCCGCGGCGCCGTTCCGGACGGCGACCGTCGGCGACCCCGGGCCGGTCGTGCGGGGGCTGATGGCGCGGATCGAGGCGCTGGCCGAGGTCGAGCGCTACGAGGACGCGGCGACGATCCGGGGCCGGCTCGTCGCGTTCCTGCGCACCGCGATCCGCCAGCAGCGGCTGGCCGGGCTGAGCGGGTTACCCGAGGTCGTGGCGGCGCGGCCCTCGGCGGCCGGGGGCTGGGAGATCGCGGTGGTGAGACATGGGCGACTCGCCGCGGCGGGCGTTTCACCCCCGAGGGTGCATCCACAGCCGACCCTGGATGTGGTCTTGGCCACAGCCGAAACCGTCTTGCCGGGGCACGGCCCGACCCCGCGAGCATCCCCGGAGGAGACCGAACGCATCCTGGCGTGGCTCGAACGACCCGAAACACGCCTGGTCAAGACCGATATCGGCTGGTCGTCACCGGTGGGCGGGGCGGCGCGATGGCGTCCGTTCCTGGTCCGGGCGGAAGCGGCCGCCTCGGTTCATACTGACTTGGGCGGGTAGGTACATCGGACGAACGACCATACTCAAATGACCGATCGGATGCCCGTAGGGAAACTAGGCTGGAACCTACCCAAACCCAGGCCCGCGCAGGCCCGTCGGTGAGGAGGTGCCGCTATGGAGCCCGGATTGCAGTCCGGCGCGTCCTTTGGTGCGGGCTCCTCCCCGACACCAAGCGCCCCGGTTCCAGGTGTTGAGTCCCACGAGTCGGGGGCTTCAAACATCGCGGGTGTACCGGATGTTTCAGGCCCGAATGCGACGCACAGCGAGTACATGGTGGACCCAGCGGCGTCGGACGGCAACCCCACGGAGTTTCCGAATTTCCGAGCCGCGGTCGCCGCGTCGGTCATACCGGCCGTGACCAGCGAAGATGCCCACCGCTTGGTCGACGAGACGGTAGCCGCCCTCGGCGTGTCGCGCCCCGCCGCTTTCGGCCGCGGCCCGGCCGCTGACCCCGACGCCTTCGGACCCACGCAGGACTCCAGCGCGACGACCGCCCCGGACGGGTTCGGACCCGCGCTCGCCTCCGGCCCGGTCACCGCCCCGGAGGGTTTCGAACCCGCGCTCGCCTCCGGCCCGGTCACCGCCCCGGAGGGTTTCGAACCCGCGCTCGCCTCCGCCTCAGACGGGTTCGGACCTGCGCTCGCCTCCGGCCCGGCGACCGCCCCGGACGGGTTCGGACCTGCGCTCGCCTCCGGCCCGGCGACCGCCCCGGACGGGTTCGGACCTGCGCTCACGTCCAGCCCGGCGGCGACCCGCGACGGCTTCAGATCCCCGCTCGGCGCCCCGGTGACCTCCTCCCACGGCGCGAGCGGCTCCAGCCCGGCCACCGCCCCCGAAGCGATGCTCGGCGCGGGCGGCCCCGACACGGCGAACAGCTCCGGCGTGGCGCACGGCGGCGACGCCCACGAGCCGGGAGCGATACCCGGGCCCGGCGTACGTGGGCCTGGGATCTCGGACGGTCCCGGGGCGGGCCACTACTCCGGCGTGCCAGGACCGGGAGCGGCAAGCGGCCCGGCCGTGAATGGGCCGGGGGTGGCGCACGGGCCCGGTTCGCCTCGGCCCGGTGCGGCGCACGGGCACGAGAGTTTGGACGGCAGTGGCTCCGGGACGATTCCCGGGAGTGTGCTCGGCGGGACGATCGGGGCCGGGACGAGCGGGCCGCGCACGATTCGGGTCGAGAACTTGAGTTCTGGTGGGTTTCTCGCGCCCGCGGAGATGTTTCTCGGGCCCAAGGGGCTGCCGACCGCGACCATCGCCAGCCCCGGGCGCCGTCCGGGTGCGCCGCCGGGGGGCGGGGAGCGCGCGCCGGCCACGACCGAGCGGTCGCCGAACGATCGGGCCGGGACCGACGGGGGCGAGCCAGGGCGGCAACCTGAACAGCACGCGGACCGAGTGCCCGCGGATCGAATGGCAACGGATCGGGCGCACTGGCCCGACCACGCGCCGGCCGACCGCGGGCATCAGCATGACCGGGCGATGAACGACCGGGCCGCCTCGGCCGAACGCGGCGCCGGCGATCGGGCCACGAACGAGCACGCCGGGCGGGCCGCGAACGAGCACACCGGGCGGCCCGAGCGCGGCCCCAACGAGCACGAGCCGCGCGCCGACCGGAGCGCCGCGCGCACGAGCCAGGCCGACGGCCGCGCCGAGCCCCGGACCGAGGGCCGCGCCGAGCAGGAGCCCCGCGCCGCCCGCACCAACGCCGAGCACGAGCCCCGAGGCGCCGCGCGCGCGAGCCAGGCCGACGGCCGCGCCGAGCCCCGGACCGACGGCCGCGCCGAGCACGAGCCGCGCACCGACCCGGCCGGCACGCGCACCGGCGCCGAGCACGAAACCCGCGCTGACCGGAGCGCCGACCGCGCGAACGCCGAGCACGAAACCCGGGCCGTCGCGCGCGCGAACGCCGAGCTCGAGGACCGGGCCGCCGCGCGGGCGGGTCATGATGGGCGTGGTGGCGGTACGGGGTGGCCGGCCAACGACCGGGGCATCGAGACCCGGCCGCGGCAAGGTGAAGCTCAGGCCGCCGAGCCGGATGCGGACGAGTACGCCGACGGCGGGAAGCCGCGCAACACGCACGACGAGGGCAAGAGCGGTCGCAAGGGTGGAGTGCCGCGGGCGGGGCGGCGCGGGCAGCCGATGCTCGACGACCGGTACGCGGCGCCGCGCAAGAAGCTCACCGCGCCCGCGGCCGATGACTCGCCGGAAGTGCCGCCGCCGCCTACGTACTCGGCGCTGGCCGGCGGGGCCGTGCGGGGCGATCCGACGGCCACGTACACGGCGATCATCGGGTCGCGGCTGCGGGCGATCCTGCCGTGGCAGTCCAGCGATGATCCGATGGCGGGCATTCTGCGGGTACACCGGCAGATCCATCCCTCCGCGGACATTGCGCTGCTGCGCCGGGCCTATGCGATGGCCGAGCAGATGCACCGCGGGCAGATGCGCAAGAGTGGCGAGGCCTTCATCTCGCACCCGCTCGAGGTCACCGAGATCCTCGCGGACCTCGGGATGGACACGACGACGCTTGTCGCGGCGCTGCTGCACGACACCGTCGAGGACACCGACTACACGCTCGGGGCGCTGGAGCGCGACTTCGGCGGCGAGGTCGCGCTGCTGGTCGACGGCGTCACGAAGTTCGACAAGATGTTCTACGGCGCCGACGCCGAGGCCGAGACGATCCGCAAGATGATCGTCGCCGCCGGGCGGGACGTTCGGGTGCTGGTCATCAAGCTCGCCGACCGGCTGCACAACATGCGCACCATCGACGCCCGGTCGGTCAAGAGCCGGGTGCGCATCGCCACCGCGACGCGGGAGGTGCTGATCCCGCTGTGCGAGCGGCTCGGCATCCAGGCGCTGAAGCGGGAGCTCGAGGACTGGGTGCTGCGGGCGGTGTCGCCGAGCGGGTACGCGGTCGTCGCCGACTACGTCGAGCAGCGGGTCGGCTGGGACGGGTACATCGAGAAGGTCATCTCCACCGTGAGCGGCGACCTGAAGCGGTTCGGGCTCGACGCGACCGTCTCCCCGCGGCCCCGGCACCTGTACTCCATCTGGAAGGACACCGTCGACGGCGACTACGCCGAGCCGCACGACCTGCCGCGCATCGTGATCGTGGTCGACGGGCCCGACACCGACTGCTACGCGGCGCTGGGCGCGGTCCACGGCAAGTGGCGGCCGGTACCCGGGCGGTTCAAGGACTTCATCGCCACGCCGAAGAACAACAACTACAAGTCGCTGCACACCACGGTGCTCGGGCCCGAGGGGCGCTCGGTCGAGGTGCTGATCCGCACCGTGGAGATGCATCAGGCGGCGGAGTACGGCATCGTCACGAACTTCCGCTACCCGACCACCGCCGCGCGCTTCGGCCCCGCGAGCAAGGCCGAGCAGCTGGACTGGCTGCGGCGGCTGCTGGACTGGGAGGCGTCCGCCTCCGACCCGTCGCAGTTCATCGCCTCGCTGCGCTGCGACCTCGCCGAGGACCAGATCCTGGTGCTCACGGCGGGCGGCGGGCGGCCGGTGCTGCTGCCCGCGGACGCCACGCCGGTCGACCTCGCGTACATCCTCGGCGCCGACGTCGGCAACCGATGTATCGGCGCCCGGGTCAACGGCCGGCTCACCGCGGTCTCCTCCCCCCTCGCCGACGGCGACTCGGTGGAGATCATCACCCGCGCCGGCCAGCGGGACGAGTTCGACTTCGACGCGGACGCCCCCGCGCGCGGCCCGTCGCCGGAATGGCTGGATTTCGTCCGTACCCCGCACGCCCGCCTCCACATCAGCCGCTGGTTCGAGGCCCACGAGGCACCGGCGATCACGGTCGCCAACAAGGTGCGGCTCGGCCGGCTCGCCATCGGCCTCGCGCTGCGCCAGCAGGGCCGCGGCCTGGCCAGCGACCTGCCCCTGGTACGCCTCGCGCCCCGCCTCGGCTTCCCCGACATCGAGACGCTCCTCGTCGCCGTGGCCGACCACGCCCGCACCGCCGACGAGGTCGTGGCCGAGTTGATCGCCCTGGTCGACCATTCCCCGCATTAGGTCACTAGCCTTACCGGATGACCGACTTGCGTGGGCGGGTGCGCGTGCTGGCGTACCGCACGTTCTACCGGCTCCCCGGGCGCTGGAAGCGGCGGATCGTGCGCACGTTCCAGCCGACGTACACCGTCGGCGCCGTCGCGATCATCCGTGACCCCGCGCTCACGCAGATCCTGCTCCTGCGCCAGCCGCCCGGCGCCGGCTGGTCGCTGCCGGCCGGGCTGATGGACCGCGGCGAGACCCCGGCGCAGACCGCCGCCCGCGAGCTCGCCGAGGAGACCGGGCTCAAGCTGCCGCTCGACCAGATGCGCCCGGCCTCGCCCAACGCGATCGTGCACACCCGCGGCCAGTGGATCGACATGGTGTTCGAGGCCGAGATCGTGCCCGGCGAGGCGCTCGTCGTCGACCAGGCCGAGATCCTCGAGGCGGCCTGGCACCGGCTCGACAACCTGCCGCCGCTGACCGTCTCCACCTCGCGGCTGCTCGCGCACTACGGCATCGGCCCGTACAAGGAGTACCCGGAAGTGCTGGAGACGTGAGCATGAGCGCGGACGTGTGCGCGGTGGTGCTCGCGGCCGGCGAGGGGCGGCGCCTGCGGCCGCTGACCGAGCACCTGCCGAAGGCGCTGTGCCCGGTCGGCAACGTCCCGCTGCTGGACCGGGCGTTGGAGCGGGTGCGGTACCACGGGCTGGACACCGCCGTGAACGCCTGCTACCTGGGCCACCTCGTGGCCGCGCACGTCGGCGACCGGGCCCACCTGTCCGTCGAGCCCGGCGACCCGCTCGGCACCGCCGGCGGCCTCGGGCTGCTGCGGGACTGGATCGGCGGCCGGGGCGTGCTCGTCGGCAACGCCGACGCGTACCTGGCCACGGAGGGCCTCGCGCCCGGCGCGGACATCGCGGCACTGCTCGAGAACTGGGACGGGGAGACCGCCCGGCTGCTCGGGGTGCCCGGGCCGCCGCGAGAGTTCGGCGGCCACCGGTTCGCCGGGTTCTCGCTGCTGCCGTGGGACCTGGTCAAGGACCTGGAGCCGGAGCCGTCGGACCTCGTGCGGCTGGCGTGGCGCCCCGCGGAGCGGCAGGGGCGGCTGGAGGTCGTCGAGTATCCGGGCACCTACCTCGACACCGGAACTCCGGCGGACTATCTGGCCGCGAACCTGCATGCGGTACACCAGAAGGAACTCGTTGCGGAGGACGCCGTCGTGACCGGGGCGCTCGACGGCGCCGTCATCGGGGCGGGGGCGCACGTCGCCGGGCGGGTGCACCGCGGGGTGGTGTGGCCGGGCGGAGTCGTCGCGGCGGGCGAGACGCTCACCGACGCGATCCGGGTCGGACGGTCGCTCACCGTCCCCGCCCACTAGCATGACGGGTGTCCACAGGCCGGAAGGAGCTCCGCAGGTGATCACCGCGATCGTTCTCATCGACTGCGCCACCGACTCGATCCCGGAGGTGGCCGAGAACATCGCCAACCTCGACGGCGTCAGCGAGGTCTACTCCGTCGCCGGCAACGTGGACCTCATCGCGATGGTGCGCGTCCAGCAGTTCGAGGAGATCGCCGAGGTCATCGCGAACCGCATCTCCAAGGTGCCCGGGGTTGTGGAGACCGACACACACATCGCGTTTCGCGCGTATTCGCGCCACGATTTGGAAGAAGCTTTCGCGATCGGTCTCCCCGACGCCGACTAATTCCTGTTTGCGCTGCTGAACGCCCTGTCCCGGCGCCGCGAGTGCGGCAAATCGCATCGAATGACGGGCCCGCACCCGGTACCCTCGCCGCCATGAGGATCGGCATCGTAGGGGCCACCGGGCAGGTGGGCAGCGTCATGCGCCACATCCTGGCCGAGCGGCAGTTCCCGGTAGACGAGTTGCGCTTGTTCGCCTCCGCCCGTTCGGCGGGGCGGCCCATCGACTGGCAGAACACGCAGGTCAAGGTGGAGGACGCGGCGACCGCGGACTACGCCGGGCTCGACGTCGTGCTGTTCTCCGCGGGCAAGGGCACGTCGAAGGAGCTCGCCCCGAAGGTGGCCGCCGCGGGCGCCGTCGTCATCGACAACTCCTCCGCCTGGCGAATGGACCCGGAAGTACCGCTGGTGGTCGCCGAGGTCAACCCGCACGCCGCCGCCGACCGGCCGAAGGGCATCATCGCCAACCCGAACTGCACCACCATGGCCGCCATGCCCGTGTTGCGCCCGCTGCACGAGGAGGCCGGCCTGGTCGCCCTGGTCGCCGCCACCTACCAGGCCGTCTCCGGCGCGGGCCTGGCCGGCGTGGCCGAGCTCGACGAGCAGGTGCGCAAGGTGGCCGACGGCGCGGCGGCCCTCGCCTTCAGCGGCTCGGCCGTGGAGTTCCCGGAGCCGAAGAAGTTCGCCCGGCCCATCGCGTTCAACGTGCTGCCGCTGGCCGGTGGCCTCGTCGACGACGGCTCCTTCGAGACCGACGAGGAGCAGAAGCTGCGCAACGAGAGCCGGAAGATCCTCGAGATCCCGGACCTCAAGGTCTCCGGCACCTGCGTCCGCGTGCCCGTCTACACCGGGCACTCCCTGCAGATCAACGCCCGTTTCGCGCGGCCCATCTCGGTGCAGCGCGCGACCGAGCTGCTCGCGTCGGCGCCGGGCGTCGCCCTGAGCGACGTCCCGACGCCGCTGCAGGCCGCCGGCGCCGACCCGTCGTTCGTCGGGCGCATCCGCGTGGACGAGACGGTCGAGCACGGCCTGGCCCTCTTCGTGGCGAACGACAACCTGCGCAAGGGTGCGGCCCTCAACGCCGTACAGATCGCGGAACTGTTCGTCTAAGCAGCGTTCGGCAGGTGCCGGTCGAACCAGTCGAGGATGGCGTCGAAGCGCTGGATCCGATGGGACGGCCGGCCCGTGCGGGACAACTCGTGCCCCTCGCCCGGGAAGAGCAGCAGCTCGGCCGGGGCGCCGCGGCGCTTGAGGGCCACGAAGAGCCGGTATGCCTGCTCGACCGGGCAGCGCCAGTCCTGCTCCGAGTGGATGATCAGCATCGGCACGGAGATGCGGTCGGCGTACGTCAGCGGGCTCTGCCGGCTCTGCCGCTCGAAATCGCCGGAGTAGAGCGCGTCGGCGAAGAACCAGCCGATGTCCGAGGTACCAGTGAAGCTGTCGATGCTGTTGACCGCCCGCTCGGAGACCGCCGCGCGGAAGCGGTCGCCGTGGTGGGCGGCCAGCCAGGTGGTCATGAAGCCGCCGTGCGAGCCGCCGAGCACCCCGACCCGGCCCGCGTCGAGGTCCGGCTCCTTCAGGGCCGCGTCGAGCAGCGCCAGCAGGTCGGTCGCGGTCACCTCGCCCACGTTGCCGCGGATGGGCTCGCCGTGGGCCTCGCCGTACCCGGACGAGCCGCGCGGGTTGCCGTAGACGACCGCGTAGCCGGCGCCCGCGTACACCTGGGGCTCGTCGAAGAGCCGCCAGCCGTACTGCGCGTAGGGCCCGCCGTGGATCATGAGTAGGACGGGGTGCGGGCCCTCGCCGGCCGGGCGGACGACCCAGCCGTGGACCGGGTACCCGTCCGGGGCGGTGGCCGTGACCTCGACCTGTTCCAGGGCCTCCGTGCCCTTGTTGAACTCGGTGAGGCGCCGTTCGTCCCGGTAGAGCTCGCCCCAGCTCGTGGGGGTCGCGATCACCGTGGCCAGCACGCCGCCGGCCCACGCGAAGGACGACACCTGGCGCTCGCCGGTGATCAGCGGAGTCGGCGGCCCGCCGTCGTACGGGACGCTCAGCAGCTCGACCGCGCCGCGGTTCTCGTTCATGAACAGGGCGCCGTCCGGCGTCACGTCCATGTCGCCCGGCGACATGGCGAGGTGGTAGCGCGCCGGGTCGAGCAACGGCGCCGCCGGCCCGCCGTCCAGCGGGATCGACCACAGCGACTCGTTGCGCAGGACCGAGCCGGCCGGGCACGCCACGAAGAGGACCGCCGCGCCGTCCGGGCGGAAGCGCGGCAGCGAGGCCGAGAACTCCCCGCCGGTGAGGGCCCGCCGCTCGCTGCCGTCCGCGCGGCACACGCACACGTCCGCGGACCAGGCCTCGGCGCTGGACTCCAGGAACGTCAGCCACGCGCCGTCCGGGGAGTAGCGGGGGTCGCCCTCGCCCTCGGCGACCCGGGTGACCTCGCCTTCCAGGGTCACAGTGAAGATGTGCGACGGGCGGTCGCCGAAGAAGCCGAGGCCGTCGAGGCGGTGGAACAGGTCCGTGATCCGCCGTGGGGGCTCGCCGTCGGGGCCGATCTGCTCGCCGTCGTCGGTACGGGCGGTGCCGTAGCGGGGCTCTTGCGGTACACGAGCGGAAAATGCCAGGCGGGAAGAGTCGGGGGCCCAGTCGGCGGGGCCCACGCCCAGCGGCTCGTCGGTCAGGGGCCACGCGTCGCCGCCGGTCATGGGCAGGATCCAGAGCTGGGGCTTTGCGGCCTTGCCGGTGCGGCGCAGGAAGGCGAGGTGGCGGCCGTCGGGCGACCAGCGGGGGGCGCTGTCGTGCCAGCCGCGGGTGAGCTGCTCTTCCTTTTCTTGTGAGCCGGTGGTCGGCTCTTCCTTTTCCTTTGAGCCGTTGGTCGGCTCTTCCTTTTCCTTTGAGCCGGTGGTCGGCTCTTCCTTTTCCGTTGAGCCGTTGGTCGGCTCTTCCGTTGAGCCGTTCGTCGGCACGAGCCACAGCTGCGAGGTGTACGAGTCGCTGGCGAGGTCGGGGCGGGCCACCGCGACGACGGCGGTGCGGCCGTCGGGGCTCAGGGTCGGCGTCCCGGGTATGCGCATTTGCGGCAGATCGGCGGGTTTCACGTCCAGCACAGTAAGCCGCGCGGGCCCGCCTTACCGGCGAGTAACCTCCTACCCCTACCCTACGAGCATGGAGCCGACGCTGGAGACCGTGGTGCGCGGGGCCGACTCGATCGCCCTGCACGTGTACCCGGCGCCCGAGGACGCGCCGACGCTGGCGGTGCTGTGGCCGGCGATGGGCGTGCCGGCGCGCTACTACCGCAAGTTCGCGGGCGAGCTGGGGGCGGCGGGCGTGGCCGTGGTCGTCGCCGACCTGCGCGGGACCGGGGCGAGCGCGCCGCGGCCGGGGCGCGGGTCGCGGTACGGCCTGGGCGACCTCACCGCCGACGTGGACGCCGTGCTGGCGCACCTCAAGCCGCGGCGCGCGGGGCGGCGCACGATCCTCGTGGGGCACTCGCTGGGCGGGCAGGCGTGCGCGCTGCACCTGGCGTGCGAGCCGGCGAGCGACGTGGCGGGGCTGGCGCTGCTGGCGGTCGGGCTGCCGTACTGGCGCAGCTACCCGGGCGGCCAGCGGCTGCCGGTACTGCTGCAGACGCAGGCGCTCGGGGTCGCCTCGGCCGTGCTGCGCGTCTGGCCGGGCTGGGGCTTCGGCGGGCGGCAGGCGCGCGGGGTGATCCGGGACTGGGCGTACACGGCGCGGACGGGGCGCTACCCGAACCTGGGCGGGGTCGACGTCGAGGCGGCGCTAGCGAAGGTCACCACGCCGGTGCTCGCGGTCGACATGGCCGGCGACAAGTACACGCCGCCCGGGACCGTCACCCGGCTGCTGGAGAAGCTTGCGAGCGTGCCGGTCACGCGCGAGCGGTACGCGCCGGCCGAGGCGATCGACCACTTCCGCTGGGCCAAACACGGCGACGAGCTGGCCGGGCGCGTCGCCTCGTGGGCGAGGCACCTGTAGACGCCCGCCGCGCCGCGGCGCCGCGGAACGACCTGTAGCCCATGCCCGGCGGCGAGCTGGGCGAACGAGCGATCCGCCGACGTCGCATCGCGGCCGACTGGCTGGAGGACGAGACCTCGGGACTACGGCCCTCGGTGGAAGACCTCCCGACCACGGCCCTCGGTGGAAGACCTCCCGACCACGGCTAGCGGCGAGGCGGCCAGGCAGCCTACGCACCGCGCGCGGCGAAGAGCGGGCCCGCGTCCTACGCACCGCGCGCGGGTGGGACAGCGGGCGAACGACCTGCGCGCCGACCGAGTCGCCTGGTTGACGACCGGGGCCGTGCCGCGTCCCGTTGTTGGCGAACCACCTGCGGCGGCGAGCCGGCGGAATGCGTCACCGCGCGGGCGTGTGACCTCTGAACCGTGGGCGCGGACGGAGCGGACGGAGCGGACGGAGCGGACGGAGCGGACGGAGCGGACGGAGCTGGCTGAACGGGCTGAACGGGCTGGTCGGGCCGGACTGGGGTGCGTCGGCCCGTGGATGTTCGACCGAGAGACCGCGGGCCTTGGTGTCGCCGTTCCGTCTATCTGACACCGTACCATTCCGAAACTATTTCACGTTATTTTGTCCACAGGGCCATCACACACAGTGCGGCCCCCGGCTCGAAAGCCGAGGGCCGCTTGACAAAGCAACGAACAAGTGCGGGACCTCAGTGGCCCGTCGTGATCTCCTCGCGGTCCGCGTCGTCCACCTGGCGCTGAGCCGGCTTCACCTGCGGGGCCGCCTTCTCGATCGGGTAGAAGAAGCCCTTCACCGTCGGGGCCAGTGCGCCCAGGCGGTTCATCTTCTTCGGCACGACCCAGCCCGCGTACTCCAGGCCGTGGTGGCCGTCGCCGTCCGCGTGGCCGTTGGCCGACGGGAGCGGCTGGTGCACCTCGATGAAGCGGCCGTCCGGCAGGCGGCGGATGATGCCCGTCTCCACGCCGTGGGCCAGGACCTCGCGGTCGTGCTGCTGCAGGCCCAGGGCCACCCGGAACGCCACGTAGTACGCCAGCGGCGGGATGACCAGGATGCCGACGCGGCCGGCCCAGGTCATCGCGTTGAGGCTGATGTGGAACTTGTCCGCCAGCACGTCGTTGCCGCCCGAGATCAGCAGCACGACGTAGAACGAGATCGCCATGGCGCCGAGCGCGGTGCGCAGCGGGTTGTCCCGCGGGCGCTGCAGCAGGTTGTGCACGGCCTTGTCCTTGGTGAACCGGGCCTCGATGAACGGATAGAAGATCGGCAGCATGGTCAGGATGCCGGGTAGCACCACCGTGGGCCAGAAGATCGGCGGGATGGTGTAGCCGTCACCCCATCCGAACAGGTCGAAGCGGATCTCCCACGCGGGGAACAGACGCGTCGAGCCGTCCAGGAACATGACGTACCAGTCGGGCTGGCTCGCCGCCGAGACCACCGCGGCCTTGTAGGGGCCGAACAGCCAGATCGGGTTGATCTGGAAGAGGCCCGCCAGGGCGGCGATCATGGCGAACACGATCATGAAGAAGCCGCCGGCCTTGGCCGCGAAGCCGGGGAACATCCGCACGCCGACCACGTTCTCGTTGGTCCGGCCGGGGCCGGGCCACTGGGTGTGCTTCTGCTTCACCAGCAGGCCCATGTGGACCGTGATGAGCGCGAGCAGCGCACCCGGGACGAGCAGCACGTGGACGATGTACAGCCGGTCGAGGATGACCATGCCGGGGAACTCCCCGCCGAAGAGCGAGTTGGTCACCCAGGTGCCGACGATCGGGATGGACAGCATGATCGCCGAGGCGATGCGCAGGCCGGTGCCGGACAGCGCGTCGTCGGGCAGCGAGTAACCGCCGAAGCCCTCGAGGAAGCCCATCCAGAACAGCAGCACGCCGACGATCCAGTTGGCCTCGCGCGGCTTGCGGAACGCGCCGGTGAAGAAGACGCGGAACATGTGCACCACGATCGCGGCCATGAACAGCAGCGCCGCCCAGTGGTGCATCTGGCGCATGAACAGGCCGCCGCGCACGTCGAAGGACAAGTGCAGGGCGGTGTTGTACGCCTGCGACATCTCCACGCCGCGCAGCGGTGCGTAGCTGCCGCTGTAGACGGTCTCGGCCATCGACGGGTCGAAGAACAGCGCCAGGAAGATGCCGCTGAGCAGCAGCACGATGAACGAGTAGAGCGCGATCTCACCCAGCAGGAACGACCAGTGGTCGGGGAAGACCTTGTTCAGCAGCCGCCGCAGCGGGGTCGCCGCCTGGAAGCGCTCGTCGAGCGCCCCCGCGGACTTGGCCGGAAGTGCCCGGAGGTCGATCTTTCGCCGTTTCATGGCCGCTCCCAGAAGGCCGGACCGATGGCCACCTTGTAGTCGGACTTCGCTACGAAGTATCCCTCATCGTCCACCGTGATCGGCAACTGCGGCAACGCCCGGCTGGCGGGGCCGAAGACCGGCCTGGCGTTGTCGGTGATCTGGAACTGCGACTGGTGGCAGGGGCACAGCAAGCGGTTGGTCTGCTGCTCGTACAGGCTCGCCGGGCAGCCGGCGTGGGTGCAGATCTTCGAGTACGCCACGAAGTTCTGCCACTGCGAGTCGTGGTTGACCGCCTTGGCGTTCTTCAGCGTCTCCAGGGCGTCGTCCTCGCGCAGGTGCATGAGCAGGGTCGGCGAGTCGGCGAACTCGTTCGTCGCGCCGCCGGGGATGCCGGGGAAGACGGTGATCTGGCCGCCGACGCTGATGTCGGCGGGGCGGATCGGGGTGCCGTCCTCGTGGGTGAGGCGTACCGGCTTGCCGCCGTTCTTCTTCGGGTCCCAGCCCGTGGTGAAGAAGACGTTCTCGTCGCCCTGCTTCGGCGCCTTGATCAGCGAGCCGACCAGGAGCGCGCCGGCGACCGCGCCCAGCGGGGCGGCGCCGGCCAGGAACGCCAGGCCGACGAACCGGCGGCGCTTGAGGCCGAGCTCGTCGCCCATGTTGACGATCGTCGCCGCGGTGAGCTTCTGCTCGGTGCTGTCCGAGTGACCGTCGTGGCGCTCCTGGATCGAGACCTCCTCGGGCAGGAGCTTCTTCGACCAGACGATGATGCCCAGGCCCAGCGTCAGCAGCGCCAGGCCCAGCGTTGCGCCCAGGATCGGCGTGTAGAACGGCATCAGGTCCTGGTAGGTCTGGTTGCCGTGTCCGTAGTGCCAGGGCCAGGCGATGTAGGCGACCACGAACGCGGTCCCCATGAGCCCCGTGAGCAGGAACAGGAAGGCCAGCAGGCGCTCGATGCGCTTCTCGGCCTTCGTGCCCGGCACCGGGAACCGGGGCGCGTAGTGGACGATCTCGACGCCGTCGCGGCGAGCGCCCTCCTTGACCAGGTCGAACCGGGTGAGGGTCGGGTCACTCGCGTCGAACTGCTCCTCCGTGGGAGCGGTGTGGGTGGTCATGACTTCCCTGCAATCCACAACGTGGCGAACACGAGCGCCGCGATACCGACGAGGAAGATGACGAGCCCCTCGGGGACCGGGCCGTAGCGGCCGAGGTTCCAGCCACCGGGGTCTGACTGCGCGTTCTTGTTCAGGTTCTGGACGTACGCGATGATCGCGGCCTTGTCGTCCGGGCTCAGCTGGTTGTTGCCGAACACTGGCATGTTCTGCGGGCCGGTGAGCATGGCGCCGTACATGTCGCGGTTGGTGGAGTGCTGCAGCGTCGGGGCGAACTTGCCCGAGGACAGCGCGCCGCCGCCGGTGCTGAACGCGTGGCAGGACGAGCAGTTGACGCGGTAGAGCTCACCGCCGTGCGCGAGGGTCTTGGCGTCGGCTTGCGCGTTCTTGACGTCCTTGTCCAGGCTCTCGGCGCTCGGCAGCTGCGGCCCGCCGCCCAGTTCCTGGATGTAGGCGCCGATGTCGGCGGCGTCCTTCTCGCTGTACATCGGGTCCTTGCGCTGGGCCTGCGCCTCCTGGCGGGCCAGCGGCATGCGGCCGGTGTTGACCTGGAACTCCACGGCCGCGGAGCCGACGCCGATCAGGCTCGGGCCGCGTCCCTGCACGCCCTGCGCGTTTGTGCCGTGGCAGGTGATGCAGCTGGTCTCGTAGATCTCCTTGCCGTGCTTCGCGGCGTCCGAGAGGGCCGGCACGTCCTCGGCGCGGCCGACGCCCGGGGCGTAAGCGCTGTACAGGCCGCCGACAATCGTGAGCGCGGCGATCAGGCGAACGGCCGCCTCCAGCCGCCGGCGCAACTTGCCCCGCGCCGCGCGCGCTCCTCCCGGCACCAGCCGGGCAAGCGGCCGCTTGCTCTGTTCGGAAGTCATGGCCTCACCTTTGTCGTCATCACCTATGTCGTCTCGGTGGTTGTTCGGTGGTGGTGGTCCCTGCGAGGTGGTCCGGGAGCGTGACGGGGCCCGGGAGTCGACGGCCTACTGCAGGAAGTAGATCATCGCGAACAGCGCGATCCAGACCACGTCGACGAAGTGCCAGTAGTACGACACGACGATCGCCGCCGTCGCCTGGGCCGGCGTGAAGCGCCCCATCGTCGTGCGGATGAGGTAGATGACGAAGGCGATGAGGCCGCCCGTGACATGCAGGCCGTGGAAGCCCGTCGTCAGGTAGAACATCGAGCCGTACCCGTCGCCGTTGATCTTCACGCCCTCGGAGACCAGGTTGCGGTACTCGTTGACCTGGCCGAGCACGAACGTCAGGCCCATGATGAACGTCAGCGCGAACCACCGGCGCAGGCCGTGCACGTCACCGCGCTCGGCGCGGAACACGCCGATCTGGCAGGTGATGGACGACAGTACGAGGACGATGGTGAACGTCAGGGCGTAGGGGATGTTCAGCACCTCGGTGTGCTTCTCCCACAGCTCCGGCGCCGCCGCGCGGATCGAGAAGTACATCGCGAAGAGTGCCGCGAAGAACATCAGTTCGCTGGAGAGCCACACGATCGTCCCGACGCTGACCATGTTGGGCCTGGTCAGTGAGTGGATCTGGCTCTTGGCAATCGCTGGGGCCGCAGTCACAGCGTCATTATTGCCCCCGATCATCATCGCCTTTGCGCGGGGTCCACCAGACACTGACGATTCGTGCGGCGGCATAGTCTGGGGACGTGCTCCAAGCTGCCGAATCAGGTCCTCCGACCGCCGCGACGATCCTCGGGTCGTTCCACGTCTCGTGGCTGACGCTGGCGCTGCTCGTCGCCGCCGGGCTGTATCTGGCGGGAGTCGTGAAGCTGCACCGCCGCGGCGACCGCTGGCCGCTCGCGCGGACCGTGTTGTTCCTGTTCCCGGGACTGGGCGCCATCGCGTCTGTCACGATGACCGGAGTCGAGGAGTACGACACGACGCTGCTGAGCGTCCACATGGTGCAGCACATGGTGCTTTCCATGATCGCGCCGATCTTCCTGGCGCTCGGTGCTCCGGTGACGCTCGCGCTGCGCACGCTGCCCAATGGCGGGCGCCGGGTGCTGGTCGCGGTCGTGCACTCGCGACCGGCGCGCATCCTGGCCTTTCCGTTGGTGGCGTTCGGCTTCTTCGTCGTGACGCCGTTCGTGCTCTATTTCACGAATCTGTACGAGCTCACGATGCGCCACGAGTGGTTCCACGAGCTCACTCACGCGCATTTCATCGCGGTGGGCTGCCTGTTCTTCTGGCCGCTGGTCGGGCTCGACCCGCTGCCGGGGCGGTGGCCGTACCCGGCCCGGGCGCTGCTGATGTTCCTGTCCACGCCGTTCCACACGGTCCTCGGCCTCACGATCATGCAGAGCCGGACGCTGCTGGGCGGGGACTGGTACCCGTCCCTGCACCTGAGCTGGGTCGACCCCGTCGCCGACCAGGTCACGGCGGGCGGGATCCTGTGGGCGGGCGGCGAGTTCGTCTCGGTGACGATGCTCGCGGTACTTGTCGTGCAGTGGATGCGCCAGTCGGACCGGGAGGCCCGGCGCACCGACCGCCGGCTCGACCGCGAGGAGCGGCTCGCGCAGGAAGAGGCGGAGTGGTCCGCCCGCACGGGGATCGCGATTACCCCGGACGGTACGATCCCCGAGGCAGACGCCACACGAGGAGCAGCGCGCACATGAGCGAGCACATTGTCCTGCTGTACAGCGACGACGCCGACGTCCGCGACCGCATGCGGCTGGCCATCGGCACCCGCCCCGCGACCGACCTGACGGTCCGGTTCGTCGACGCGTCGACGTACGCGGAGGTCGTCAAGCTCGTCGACGACACCGACATCGACCTGCTGGTCCTCGATGGCGAGGCCTCCCCCGGCGGCGGGCTGGGCATCGCCCGGCAGCTCAAGGACGAGATCACCGACGCGCCCCCGGTCGTGCTGGCCATCGCCCGCGCCGCGGACCGGTGGCTCGCCTCCTACGCGAAGGTCGAGGGCACGGTCATGTACCCGCTCGACCCCGTCACCACCGGTGAGACCGTCTCCGCCCTGCTCCGCGCATACCCCGCCATCCGCCGGTAGGCCCCGCGGCACCGGCAGGGCCGCCGGTGGCGCTCGCGGGCACCTAGGACACCCCCTCTGGAGGCCGCCATGGGCGACCGCACCTGGCCGACGCTGCTCACCGCCCTGCTCCGCGGGGAGGACCTGTCCACCGAGGACACCCGGTGGGCGATGGGCGAGATCTTCTCCGGCTCCGCGACGCAAGTGCAGACCGCGGCCTTCGTGATCGCGCTGCGGGCCAAGGGCGAGACCCCGGCCGAGGTGGCGGGGTGCGCCGAGATGATGCTGGAGTACGGCGCGAAGGTGCCGGTCTCCGACGAGCTGCGCAACGCGGCCGTGGACATCGTCGGCACGGGCGGCGACCGGGCCAACACCGTGAACATCTCGACGATGGCCGCGGTCGTGACCGCCGCCGCCGGGGTGCCCGTGGTCAAGCACGGCAACCGGGCCGCGTCGTCGTCCACCGGCGCCGCCGACCTGCTCGAGCGGCTCGGCGTCACCATCGACATGGGCCCCGAGGACGTCGCCCGCTGCGTCGACGAGATCGGCATCGGGTTCTGCTTCGCCGCCCGGTTCCACCCGGCGATGCGCCACGCCGGCGTGCCGCGCCGCGAGATGGGCGTGCCGACGGTCTTCAACTTCCTGGGCCCGCTGACGAACCCGGCCCAGCCGACCGCGGCCACCATCGGCTGCTTCGACCTGCGCATGGCCCCGGTGATGGCGGACGTGCTGGCCCGGCGCGGGTTCTCGGTGCTGCTGGTGCGCGGCGAGGACGGCCTCGACGAGTTCACCACGGCGGCCCCGACCCGGGTCTGGGTCGTCAGTGGCGGCACGGTCACCGAGACCCTGTTCGACGCCACGGACCTCGGCCTGACCCGCTCCGCCCCCGGCGACCTGCGCGGCGGCGACTCGGCCCACAACGCCGACGTCGCGCTGCGGATGTTCGCCGGCGAGCCCGGCCCGGTGCGCGACGCGGTGCTGCTCAACGCGGCCGCGGCGATCGCGGCGCGGGCCGGCGGCCTGCGTGTGCCGGACCTGGGCGCGCAGCTCGAGGCGGGCCTGGGGCGGGCGGCGGCGGCCGTGGACTCCGGCGCGGCGACGGCTCTGATCGAGCGCTGGACCACCTTCAAACCGAGCCCGTCCGAGGGCTGAGGCCGAACTGCCGCGCAACAACCCCAAGAAGGCGGTGCTCTCCGCGGTCGTGGCGGGCGCGCTGACGATCGGCTTCGCCGGCATGATGGCGAAGTCGTGCGCCGCGCCGGTCAAACAGCAGGCGGAGCCGGCCAACCAGGCCCTGGAGATGGTCGACTCGCTCGCCGCGCGGCTGGTCCTCGGGCTCGACACGGACGCGACGCTGCAGTTCGCGACCCCCTCCGGCGCCATCGTGACGGTCTCGCAGTCGTCCCCCGGCGGGCGTACCGCAGCGGCGGCGTGACGTACATCTCGAGCCCTGACGGCACGTACCTGTGCACCACCGGGGCGGCGCCGTCGCCGGCCAAGGGCCGCAAGCCCGTCACGCCGTCCGTGACGTGCCGGGAGGGGCCCGGGGCGGGCACGAATGTCCCCCACCGAGGCCAAGGCGATCAGCGCGGCGTTCGGGGGCGAGTTCCTGGCCCCCGTGGCGGCCCTGGGGCGGCTGGCGACCATCGCCCGGGGCCAGGGCGTGCGCGCCGGGGCCTCCAAGCGTGGCGACGCGCAGTGCGTGTCGGTCACCGCGACGGGGATCCGCACCGAGACGGCCTGCGTGAGCCCGGTCCGACGCCGGGAAGACCACCGAGCTCGTCCTGCAGTACACGACCCCGACCGTGAGCGAAGAGGCCTTCCTCCCCCCGCGGACGCCCGCGGCGGCGTCGGCTGCGGCCAAAAAGTGACCTGACACGCGGGGGCGGGTCCACGACGGGAGGCGGCGGCGGTGGGACGGTGGCGGCATGGAGCTGCACTGCGACACCTGCGGCCAGGTGCGGATCTTCGAGAAGCCGGCGTGCGCCGACCATCCTCGCTCGTCCTGCCCGGACCGGGCCTGCTCGACCTGCGGCGCGGCGATCGTGGTGGCCCCGGTGATCCTGCTGATGGACCGCCGGGCCCGGGTGACCCTGCGACGCGCCGCCTGAACCTCCGTTCAGCTACTGGCAAGTACCGCTTGGCGCAGGAACCCGCCGCGCGTCACATCGACGCGGAACAATCCCGGCCATGAAGCTCCGCCGCCTCGCCATCCCCATCGCCGCGTTGCTCCTCGCGGTGGGCGTCGCCACCGACGCCCACGCCGCCGTGCCGGCCGACAAGCCGGCCGTCATGACCTCCTGGTCCCAGCCGACCTCCGCCAGCTACAACGCCTGGAACTCAGCCCGCCAGCACCAGTCCGACTGGGCCGCCTACGGCTTCGACTGGACCACCGACTACTGCTCGTCCAGCCCCGACCAGCCGCTCGGCTTCGACTTCCGACTGCCGTGCGAGCGCCACGACTTCGGGTACCGCAACTTCAAGTCGATCGGGGCGTTCCCGGCGAACAAGAGCCGGATCGACGACTCGTTCTACTTCGACCTCAAGGCCAAGTGCGCCACGTACAACGTGTTCGTGCGCCCGGCCTGCACCAGCCTCGCGTGGACGTACTACCAGGCCGTCTCGGTCTTCGGCAGCGTGCAGCTGTCCGACGCGGCCCTGGACAAGGCCGCGGACCTGCTGGCCAAGGGGCAGCGCGCCCAGGCCCGGGCCGAGGCCGGGGCCACCGCCTAGAGACGCGAAAAGGGGCCCCCGGGCAGGGGGCCCCTTGTTCGTACGTCGCTCAGTGCTCGGCGCCGCGGCGCGTGCCGGTGTAGTACTCGAACATCAGCCCGCAGGTGCCGACCAGCACCGCGATGAGCCCGACGGCCACGAGCCACCACTGGTCGAACGCCAGGCCGATGCACGCGATTGCCGCCGACAGGGCCAGGCCGACCGGCCAGTAGCTGCCCGGGCTGAAGAAGCCCAGGTCACCGGCGCCGTCGGCGATCTCCGCGTCGGCACGGTCCTCCGGGCGCGGGGCGATGCGCTGGGAGATCATCCACAGCGCGCCGCCGATCATGGTCAGCAGCAGGCCGGACAGGATCAGCGCGACGACGCCGATCCACTCGGTGCCGTGGTGGCCGTTCTGCTCGAGCGGGGCCGCGGTGGTCCACCAGCCGTACAGGCCCGCCATCGCGAACATGAACAGGGCCAGCACGAAGAAGAGACGATTCTCAGACTTCATCGCCGTTCGCCTCTCAGCTCGAGGACCGCTTGGTGCGGTCGGTGTCGAACGGGTGGGTCTTCGTCGCGTAACCGTGGTTCGGGAAGCCCAGCGAGTCCAGCGCCTCGGGGGTGCTCTTGCCCGCGGTGCGCAGCTGCACGTACTGCGAGTACTGCTCCGGGCTCACCACCCGCAGCTCGAAGTTCATCATCGAGTGGTAGGTGCCGCACAGCTCCGCGCAGCGGCCCACGTAGGCGCCCTGGGCGTTGTCCTTGAGCCGGATCTCGAAGCGGTTCTCCACGCCCGGGATGACGTCGCGCTTGAACAGCACGTCGGGCACCCAGAACGAGTGGATGACGTCCTTCGACGTCTCCTTGAACTGCACGCTCTTGCCCGCCGGCAGCACCAGGACCGGGATGTAGTCGTCCGAGCCGACCGTCGTGACCGGCTTGCCGTCCGGGCCCTTGGTGTCGGTGTAGACGAACTGCCAGTTCCACTTCGAGGCGATCACCTCGACGTTGACGTCCGGGTTCTTGGAGAGCCGGTCGACGTCGGTCTGGATGACCGCGGTGTAGAAGAACAACACGGCGATGACCACGAAGGGCGCCACCGAGTACAGAATCTCGAACGGCATGTTGTACCGCGTCTGCGGCGGCAGCTCGTCGCCCCGCTTCCGGTAGCGCACCACGCACCAGAAGATCAGGCCCCAGACGAAGACACCGACGGCGAGCGCCGCGACGACCGACCCGATCCACAGGTCGTACATGCGGTCGCTCTGCTCGGTGATGCCCTTCGGCCAGCCGAAGCCGTTGAACGTGTCCCCGACGGAGCAACCGGCGAGCAGGGTCGTCACCCCGACGGCCGAGACGGCGAGCCCGACGGCGCGCGCGGGGCTCAAACCTCTTGAGACCACCTGCTCCTGCCTCCTTAGCAGCGCCGCGAATTGCCTCTTGATTGGCTTCTCACGGCAAGCCTCACCAACGCTGGCGAGCGTACTCGACCATGCGCGGTCCGCCCGGCTTGGGGTGGTCGTGTCCGGGTCGGGATACCGTTGCGCGGGTGGGCGTCTACTTGGACTCGGCCACCGCCGCTCCTCCTCATCCCGTTGCATGGCAAGCCTTTCAGGCCGCGATCGAGGACGGCTGGGCCGATCCCGGCCGGCTGTACACCCCGTCGCGGCGGTCCCGCCGGCTGCTCGACGCCGCCCGGGAGACCGCGGCCGGCGTGCTGGGCGTGCGCCCCGACGAACTGCAGTTCACGGCCGGTGGCACGGACGCCGTCCGGCGCGCGGTGGCGGGCGTGCGCCGCTCCCGGGGCCGGCGCGTGGTGGTGCACAGCGCGGTCGAGCACTCCGCGGTCATCAAGGCGGCCGGCGACGACGCGGTGTCCCTGCCCGTCTCCCGCACCGGCGTGGTCGACCTGGATGCGCTGGAAGCGGCCCTGACCTCGGGCAATTCCGCGGAAGTGGCCCTGGCAGCGGTGCAGAGCGCGAATCATGAGGTGGGAACGGTGCAGCCGGTCGCCGCGGCGGCGCGGCTGTGCGCCGCGGCCGGGGTGCCGCTGCTGGTCGACGCCGCCCAGTCGATCGGCCGGGGGCCGCTGCCCGCCGGCTGGTCGCTGCTCACCGGCAGCGCCCGCAAGTGGGGCGGGCCGGCCGGGGTCGGCCTGCTCGCGGTCCGCAAGGGCACCCGGTGGGAGGCCCCCTGGGACGAGGCGGCGAACGACGTGCCCGCGGTGGTCGCGGCCGCGGCCTCGCTACGGGCCGTCGCCGAGGCGGCGCAGGAGGAGTCGGTACGCCAGCGCGCCCTCGTCGACGAGATCCGCCGCACGGTCGCGGCGAGCGTGCCCGACGTCGAGGTGGTCGGCGAGCCCGACGAGCGGCTGCCACACATCGTCACCTTCTCCTGCCTGTACGTCGACGGCGAGGTGCTGCTGGGCGCCCTGGACCGCGCCGGGTTCGCCGTCTCGTCGGGCTCGGCGTGCACCTCGGACACGCTGCGGCCCTCACACGTGCTGGCCGCGATGGGGGTGCTCACCCACGGCAACGTGCGCGTTTCGCTCCATAGCGGAGTGTCCGCCGAGGATGTGCGGGCGTTCCTGGCGGTCCTGCCCGGGCTGGTCGCCGAGGCGCGGGCGGAGGCCGGACTGTGAGCGGTTCGGAGCGAAGCGGAGAGGCCGCTCACCGGGGACTCAGCCTGGCGCCGCGGCGCCACCGGAGCGAAGCGGAGGTGGCGGCGTGAGC